>JAAZDU010000076.1 GCA_012512665.1 Bacillota bacterium
ACATTCCCAAGCAAAATGTGTCTAACCTAATGTTAAAAGATGAAGTGTTGGATGCCGTGGCAAAAGGCCAGTTTCATATTTATGCTGTCAGCAATGTTTTTGAGGGGCTCGAGATTTTAACGGGTTTGCCTGCCGGAGAAAGACAGAAAGATGGCACTTTCCCCGAGGGGACTATTAACTACCTTGTTTCTCGTAAAATTAAAAAATATAATGACATCTTAAAAAAAGAGAAGGAAGCAGATAAAGCTTTGGAGGTTAAAAACAGAAGTGAAGAATGATGGGACACCATACCAGGGGCTGGCATATATCTATGACCGTTTGCTCACGGGTGTAGATTATGAGGAATGGGCGGATTATGTTTTAGAGCTGTCGCAAAGCCACGGGCTTGACCCATCTTCTGTCTTGGACCTTGCCTGTGGTACTGGTAATTCCACACTGCCCTGGGTTAAAAGGGGTTTTTCCCCTGTGACGGGGGTAGACTATTCGCCGACAATGATCAGACTGGCACGCCAAAAGGCTAGGGAATTGCAACTTCCTGCTAGTTTTTACTGCCAGGATATGCGTTTTTTTCATCTAGATGTATCTTATGATCTTTGTGTTATTTACCAGGATGGCCTAAATTATTTAACTAGCATTGAAGATATAATTAAAACTTTAGAAAGAATAAAAAAACATTTAAGCCCTAAGGGTTTATTTATTTTTGATCTTAATATGATAGATAAATTGCCTGTTTCTCCAAAGCCCCAGCTCGGTTACGTTGATGAGGAGGAGATGACTTTAGTTTGGGAATCGTGTTACCACGAGCAAGCACATATTTGGGAGATAGAGTTGACTGCTTTTTTAAAAGGAGAGGACAATTTTTATCGTAAGTTTAAAGAAAAACACAGGGAAAGAAATTACCGGACGGGAGAGATCATCAGCATTTTTGATAGACTTTCCTGGGATATACTTGGTTTTTATGAAGCTTTTACACAAAAAACACCTTCTGCAAACTGCCGGCATGTTTTTTTTGTGGTGCGGCCCGGAGGTAATTAATAATGAATATAGTATTAGTGGAGCCAGAAATCCCTCAAAACACCGGCAATATTGCTAGGACATGCGTTTTGACCGGTTCTACTCTACATCTGGTTGAACCATTGGGGTTTTCCTTGCAGGATCGTTACCTGAAAAGGGCTGGCTTAGATTATTGGCCAAGCCTTGACTTAAAAATATACAAGTCTTTTAAAGAGTTTGAAGAGAGTAATAAAGATGCTAATTTCCTATTTTTTTCCACAAAAGCAAGAACATTATATACACCACTTCCGTACAGTCTAGATGATTATTTAATATTTGGCAGCGAAACTAAAGGCCTATCTCCAGAAATTTTAAAAAAATATCAAGACAGGCTTTTTAGGGTGCCTATGAAAAAAGGCATTAAGAGGTCACTAAATTTAAGTAATACAGTTGCCCTTGTGTTATATGAAGCTTTACGAGTTAATAACTTTCCAGGTATGGAATAGAAATATTATGAAAGGGGGAGCCATAAAAATGTCCGAAAATATAGTGTTAAGAATCGAAGGAATGAGCTGTAAGCACTGTCAGGCAGCAGTGGAAGATGCTTTGAAAAAGTTAGAGGGAGTGGAAAGTGTTAAAGTTGATTTAAAAGAAGGGAAATCCTATATTACATTTGATTCCTCTTTGCTAACAAAGGAGAACTTAATTGAGGCAGTAGTCAAAGCCGGCTACTAGG
>JAAZDU010000077.1 GCA_012512665.1 Bacillota bacterium
AAAAGCTGCCCGCTTAAAAAAAACGGGCAACCCTATTTTTCAAGAACAAAAAGCTGTAAACCTATAGCCTTTAATAGCCCCGTTGCCATATATACTTAGATACTTAGCTGTTGGTTTTTTTAATCTGCACCAAAAAAGAACGGCAGGGCGGAAAACCAGTTACTGGATCCAGTCTTTCGTCAGCAGTAAGGTAATTGGCATTGGCATCTTCCCAACCGTGGGGAATAAAAACAACACCGGGCATTACTTTTTCACTTACATTTGCCTTAACTTTGATGCTTCCCCAGGAAGACTCCAGCATTACGATATCTCCGCTCTCAATCCCCATCCTCTGTGCATCTCTAGTATTAATCTCCACCTGGGGCTCGGGGCTAAGCTGCCTAAGCTTTTCTATGGAGCGAAAGCGGGAATGCAGGTAACAATTAAGGCGATTACCTGTGCTAGCGGCTATTGTAGGGGAACCGTCTGGCGAGTAAAAACTAGCCTCGGCTGGGTCGCTATAGACCGGCAGCGGACTATATTCATACTTGTCTAACATAGAAGAATAGAGCTCCACTTTGCCAGACGGGGTCCTAAAGCCTTTTTCCACATAACTCTTTTCCCTTCTTTCCAGCAGATAACCATCTGGCATGTTTTGTAGATCGCCAACTGTTACCTTTAAAGGAACCAGCCTGTGGTTTAAAAAATCCTGCTTGGTTTCCCAGGGTAGCTTATGCTCATAGCCCATTTTTTGGACAATGTTGCGCCACAGCTGCCAATCTCCAGGCTTATCGGGCGCATCGCCCTTAAGGGGCAGCTTTGGTGCCAGCCCCAACGCGGGAACAAAGTAATTTCCGCTAATATTCCATAGCTCGTCCTCATGCCAAAAAGTACCAACTGGCAAAACAAGGTGTGCAAGCTCAGCGGTTTCAGTCAGCTGATGATCGATGACAGCTAAAAATTCTAAGCGAGACAAAGCTTCCTTTACCCTGCCGCTGTTGGGCCAGGTTAAAACAGGGTTGCTACCAGCAACGATCATGGCTTTTAACGGATAGGGCTTACCTTCTAAAATAGCCCTGGCATACAAATTGGCCTGTGCATATTGATAGCGGTAGTAAAGAGGGTATTCCTCTTCACCAATTCCTGGTGCAGTCTTTTCTTTTTCCAGATCCTCTTTTGGCAGCAAAGGCGCCAGTGGTAGGGGAGGGGGGAACAATGCCCCGCCTTTTACGTCTGCATTACCTGTAATAGCTTGCAAAATGCTCAAGGCCCTGAGGGTATCAAAACCGTTGGAGTGCAGTTCCAGGGCAATGCCAGGGGTGATGCAAGCAGGCCTCTGGCCAGCGTAAAGACGGGCAGTTTTCTTTATCATCTCCTTGGGCACTCCCGTTAAAATAGCAGCCACCCCAGGCAGATAATCTTTAACATGCTCCGTTAACTGCGGAAAACCAATGGTATAATTTTGGACAAAATCTACATCGTATAATTTTTCATTAATAATGACATGTAATAAGGCTAGGGCCAGCAAACAGTCTGTGCCTGGCCGGGGCTGAAGGTGAATGTCTGCCTTTTCTGCAGCCTTTGTCAGCCGGGGATCAATAACAATAAGTTTGGCACCGCGCTTGCGGGCAATATTGATACGGTTCCAAACAGGAAGACAGGACTCAAGAGGATTATAGCCCCACAGCACAATACAGGAGCTGTTTTCATAATCTGAAGTTGGTAAAACTCCAAAGGTAACTCTATTGGCAATAAATTTAGACATAAAACAGTGGCTGCCACAGGTAGAATAATTCGGTGTACCATAGATGTGACTGAAGGCTTTTATATACTCAGAGGTTTGGCTTCTTACTAGGGCATGCCCCAGGTGGATAGCCACGCTATGCGCCCCATGCTTTTCTTTTATACGCTTTAGCTGCTCTACTAAAATATCTTCAGCCTCTGCCCAGCTTATTTTTTGCCAACGGTTGGCTGCAGTTTTTAACATGGGTTTATTTAACTTTTGCGCATCTTTTATAATATGGTTGATATTTCTGCCCTTAGGACAAAGCAGCCCCTTGCTTAAAGGATGGCTTTTTCTCCCTCTAAGCTGTGTTATGTTACCGTTTTCAACTGAAATATCAAGGCCACAGAAAGCATCGCAGAGCCCACACACCGTATGGTAAGTAGCACCGGCAGGGCCCAGCCCTTTATTAATCATTTTGCCTCCTCCAGCTAGCAATAGTTGAATTGCATTTTAATTTAAAGCTTAAATAGATCGTAACATAGT
>JAAZDU010000078.1 GCA_012512665.1 Bacillota bacterium
ACCTTTCCATTACGATAGCTACCGCAAAGGTTCAGGGAGGGATTCTTTTGTTCAAAAGCATTGGCGACAGGTAAAAGATAAAAAAATACTTAAAAATATTTTAACTGAGATGCAGTATAGTGTTACTCAGGAAAATGCAACAGAACCACCTTTTGCAAATGAATACTGGGACAATGAAAGAGAAGGGATTTATGTCGATATTATTTCAGGAGAACCTCTATTTAGCTCTTTAGATAAATTTGATGCAGGCTGCGGCTGGCCGAGTTTTACTAAGCCGCTCCACAAGGATGCTGTTGAAGAGAAACCGGATTACAGCCATGGAATGAAGCGAACAGAGGTCAGGAGTAAAAAGTCCGATTCTCACCTGGGACACGTTTTTAACGATGGTCCAGGACCAGAAGGATTGAGATATTGTATAAATTCGGCAGCTCTCAAATTTATCCCCAAGGAGGATCTTAAAAAAGAAGGGTATGGTCATTACGCTCACTTATTCAACACCGGTTTGTAACAAAGTAAAAGAGTAGATACTGCTAAGTTGAATTGAATTTTAATATATTTGTATTTATGCCGGGCTACTTACAAAATAATTGGTTAGCAGCCATAATCATTTTATGGAACAGTAAACATACTCTGTTCCTTTTTAATTGGATGCACTTAGATATAAAACTTTATCAGTAACAAATAATTTACCTGGAGAATATCATAAAAAGAAAAAATTTTTTCTCAGTAGCTATCCCTGTTAAAAAATAACAAAAAAAAATATGAGGTGCATCTAATGGATAATCATCTAATAGGTATAATGGGTGGCCTGGGGCACATTGGACTTATTCAAGCTGCCTGTTTAGCAAAACTGGGTTACAAAACAGTTGCATGCGATCAAAAATCAATCTCTAGGAAGGAATTATTAGATGGTGTTTTACCCTTTTATGAACCTGGATTAGCAGGTTTGGTTAAAGAAACAGTAAAAAATGGATATTTAACTTTTACCTCTCGGGTAGAAGATTTAGAAGATTGCAATTTTATTTTTATCTGCGTAGGAACACCTTCTTTATTGAGCGGTGAAACAGATACATCCTAGGTCTACTTGGCGGTGAGCGAAGTCGCTCGCAAAAGAAAAAGACACTGCCTTATAATTATAAAAAGTACTGTCCCTGTGGGAACTAACCGAAATATAACAGCATATTTAGAGGAAAATAATCTTTCTGAAAGGGCTACATTGATTTCAAATCCGGAATTTCTAAGAGAAGGATCTGGGGTAAACGATTTTTGGAACCCTGAAAGAATTATTGTTGGTGCACGCTCCAAGGAGCTTGCACAAGCAGTTGTCGATTTATATAGGCCTCCCGGTGTTCCCGTAATTATAACCAGTTGGGAAAATGCTGAAATAATAAAATATGCAAGTAATGCTTTTTTAGCCAATAAAATTTCTTTTATAAATGAAATAAGCAACTTATGTGAAGCGGTGGGAGCTGATATTCGCATTGTAAGCAAAGGCGTCGGCTTGGATTCTCGTATTAATCGCCATTTTTTAGATGCAGGTATAGGTTTCAGTGGGCCCTGTTTAGAAAAAGATTTAAAATCTTTGCTTCATCAATTTCAAAAAAACCGTTCATGATCCATATGTTAAGCAACCCCAGCAAGCTGCTTTTTTCCAGGAAGAATTTTGTAAAGTAAACTGGGCGAGTTCACCATACGAAGCCATAGAGAGTAAAGAGGCTGTCCTAATTTTAACTGCCTGGCCTCAGTATTATGATTTAGATCTTAAGCGTATTAGCTCTTCTTTATCTTACCCTTTAATGATAGATGGTCGAAATTTATTTGATAAAAGTATTGCTGAGAAATATGGCATTATTTACCTGGGGGTGGGTATATGAGATGCCTGGTAACAGGTGCAGCAGGCTTTATTGGCTCCCACCTGTGCAATGAATTATTAGCCCAGGGAAATGAAGTATGGGGAATTGATAATATGAGTGAAGGAAGGCATGAAAGAATAAAGCATTTGTTTAATAACCGCCGCTTTAAATTTGCTATTTGTTCCATCTCGGAAAAGCAAATTCTTTTTAAAGCTATACAACAATGTGATATTATTTATCACCTGGCAGCCGTTGTGGGAGTAAAACACTATGTGGAAGACCCGGTAAAAGTAATGGAAGTAAACTTGGTTTATACTTTTGACCTGCTCGAATTTGCATGGAAACTAAATAAAAAGGTTGTGTTCGCTTCTACATCAGAAGTTTATGGAAAAAACAATACGATCCCTTTTAGTGAAACCTCAGCTAGAGTTTATGGTCCAGCTACAGCAAATCGTTGGTGCTATGCCATTTCCAAAAGTGCAGCTGAACATCTTTGCTTCGGTTATGCTCAGCAGGGCCTTAGCATGGTAATAATACGTTACTTCAATGTATATGGCCCCCACGCCGATGGCTCTGCCTACGGAGGAGTAGCCACACGATTTATAATCCAGGCTCTCACTAATAACCCTCTAACAGTTCACGGCGACGGCAACCAGACTCGCTGTTTCACCTATATCAATGATATTGTTAAAGGAACAATTGATGCCGGGAGTAAACCTGAAGCAGAAGGTAAAATATTTAACCTGGGGCATTACCATGAAGTATCAATTTTAGAGCTAGCACAACTTATCCTGACATTATCGGGGAATAAGGGAAATATTATTTTTCAACCATATGAAGAGTTTTACGGGTCTTACTTTGAAGACATTCCCAGAAGGGTTCCCGATTTAACTGCAGCTGAAAGGATATTAGGCTACTATCCCCGGGTTTCTTTAGAGGAAGGATTAAAAAAAACTATTGCATGGTACCGCCATAGATTAAGTAGATGATGGTTATATTACAGGAGGGGAAATTTTGGCATATAATTCACTGATAAGCATTATTATTCCCACCTATAACCGTAAAACAATAATTAGTAAAACATTACAGTCCTTAAAGGAGCAAGATGAGAAAGGCTTACCTTTTGAAGTGATAGTAATTGATGATGGTTCCAATGATAAAACAGCAAATCATTTAAGTAATAAAAAGTTCCCCTTTCCTTTTAAGCTTATTAGACAGAAGCACAAAGGGCCCGCGGCTGCGAGAAATACCGGGTTAAAGCAAGCCAGAGGGAATACTGTTCTTTTTTTAAACGATGACTGCCTGGCAGCACCAGATTTATTGTTTCAACATCGTCTTTTCAGGGAAAGGTATGGTGAATGTGCTGTTTTAGGTCAGATCAAATGGTCCTCCCAAACTCCTCTTGTACATGAGCTGGAGGACTTGGTAAATACTTTCTATTTTCCATATAAGAAGATTTTCAAAAAGCTGAAACTTAGCTTTCATTATTTTATAACAGGTAACCTTTCTATGCCTTTAAATAAAGCTCTAGAAGCAGGAGGGTTTGACGAAACTTTTAAAGAAGCTGCCTTTGAAGATATTGAACTGGGATATAGGCTCCAACAGCTGGGGCTTCCGCTCAATTATAATAAGCAAGCCATTGCGTACCATTATCATAAGCTGAACTTCGATGAATTATATGACCGCCAAAAGAAAGTAGCTTACTGGCTAAGCGCTTTTATTGCCAAACATCCAGAAGTAAGTAGATATTATTCTAAATTATACAATATTCCCTTTGTGAAAAAAGAATCGTATGCAGCCATCATAAACTATGCCATGTATAGAGGGATACAAGAAGGGAAGAAGCACTTTGCTTCAGGCAAATGATGGGAAAGTATACATCTAATAATGTAATCCTCAACAATAA
>JAAZDU010000079.1 GCA_012512665.1 Bacillota bacterium
GCCGCATTTAAAGCCTTGACAGTCAGGTTAATATCCTCACAAGCACAAAGTCTACAAATTCCAAGGCTGTCTTCGAAAACTCTTCGCCCGCTAAGTGCGGCATTATTCCTTGCAATTTGTTCCCAATCGAACGGGTTGCTCACCTGCTCAAGACCGTGTTGTTTGGCGTTAATACCGCCTCCAGAAGTTTCAATTGTCCCGGTATTGGACACACACGTATCAAGATATTCTATCCACATTGCCCTGTGATCATGGCTGCGAGGAGTATTACCCTTTTCTGTAAACACAGCACATTCTAGGGCCGGCCCGCCAATTGTTTTAGCCGCTCTCATCACCCCTTCTGCCAGGACAGAACCCAAACCTTGCCTCTGTGCAACATTTTGGAGCAGTAATTTTGTATTATAAAAACTTCCCCAGTTCATCTCCAACCCATCAAGCTCTTCCGATGTTATATATCCTTTCTCAAAACATTCCATTACCCAGGCGACAAGCCATCCTGTTTCATTCACATCCATACCAAGGCGATCAACCCAATCAGCTAATACAATTGATAGTGTCGGGTCGCTAATACCGATTAGGGGACCCATTGAGGCCATACCTTCATACTCCGGTTCTTCAGCTTTAAATCCTTTAAATGGCCCTGATTTAATTTTGATAAAACCACAATGACTCCAGTTACAAGCCCAACAGGGTCTCTTTTTGTATTCATATTTTTTTTCTCGAACGTTATTTGAGTCGTAACTAGCATGTTCCGGGAAAATGCTTGTTGTTAAATTTTTTATCGGCAATGCGCCAAGTTTATGGAGCATCGAGTGTATAGCATTGGTACCCCATTGGGAAGTATCTTTACCGGCTGGATTGTTTAAGGCAGCATTATTTATTTGAGTGGAAATTTCGCGCAATAAACCTTTATCATAAAGTTTAACTGCATTTTTTCCCCGCCTTACCGCTATAGCCTTAACTTTCTTCGAACCTAAGACGGCTCCTACGCCATTGTGGGCAGCTACATGGCCGTAATCCCCCACAACACAAGCAAATCTGACCAGATTTTCCCCTGCTGGGCCAATACAGCATACACTAAGTTGTGTGGGCTTCAATCCATATTCACGGAGAATGGCGTCTTGTGTTTGTACTGTATCCAAGCCTACGAGATGGGAAGCGGATTTGATTTCAGCCTTATCGTTATCAATATAAAGATAGACCCAATCTTCGGCACATCCCTGAATAATCAAACCCTGGTAACCACAAAATCTTAAAAAGGCCCCAAGATATCCACAAGCCTGGGTTGTCGCCAAGCCTCCTGTCATCGGACCTTTTGTGACTATACTATAAGTTCCCGATCCTTTAACAGATGTTCCGCCCAGGGGGCCACTAGCCAACACAAAACGATTCTCAGGATCATCCCATGTAATAGAAGGATTTACTTCATCATACATATATTTAACACCTAACCCAGTTCCGCCTATCCATTCTTTTAAAAATTCATGGGAGATCGTTTCTGTTGTTGCTAAATTTTTTGTAAGGTCAAAACGCAACAATGATCCTGTAAAGCCTAGCATTATTATTACTTCTCCTCCTTTTATTACCAATAGTATAAACAAGAAAAGTGTCAACGCTTAAGCTGTGTATAAAACCTCTTTATCTTAAATCATAAGTCTTAAACTTAAATCCCCAATCTAAACAGGCAGTTCTTTATAAAATTAGTTGATTGATGCGATTATTGCGGTCTAAAACTGCGGCGGCTTCCGGGGAGAAGGAACCACCCAATCGGTGGCCCTACCTCCACAGAACCCGGCGTGCAAGTTCTCGCACAAAACACCTTCTACTTTTGCATAAGATTAACAAGTTGTCCGCATAGCGGACCCCTTAAATCACATACCCATAGGCATCATTATACATCAGGGAGCTATTATCGCCCTTGTTACTTTGCGATTTTCCGAATCAATAAACGCATTATTTATTTCTTCCAAACTATATAGTTTGCCCGACGACAAGCTATCGAAAGGAAACTTCTGATGGTTCCTTTCTAAAAATTTCAGCGCATGATAAAGATACCAGGGGTTATACCTTGCTATCGGGAAAACAGTAATTGATTTTCTTACTAATAATCCCAAGGAAAATTCAACCTTAAATGACGGCAACACATTTCCCAAAACCATATAACGTCCACCAGGTCTTATTAATTCAATACCTTCAGGGAAAGCTGCAGTCACGCCAGTAACCTCTATAGCAACATCAGCGCCTTCTCCATTGGTTAGTTCATTCACTGCTTGAACGCGAGATTCTACGGTTTGATGTTCGTTCATATCAATAATATAATCAGCACCAAAAGCCTTAGCCATCTCAAGCCGTTCCTTAATACCATCAATAACAATTACAATTGCGCCTTGTTCTTTAGCAGCAGCAATAGCATATAAGCCTAATCCACCCGCTCCTTGTACTAAAAATTTTTCACCTCTACGAAAACCGCCTGCCGTATCAATGCTAAACAAAATTTGCGCCAAAGCACAATTTGCTCCCGCAGCCATTGCATCGGAAACCTGATCGGGAACCTTATAAAAGAATACACCAGGGAAAATATAACAATGTGTTGCAAAGGGAGAGAAAAAATGGGGAGGATCTTCTGGTTCTTTAGCTTGATAGATGTCTCTGTTTTTACACAGGAAAAACTCGCCCCGTGAACATGGACCGCATTTCATACATGTAACACTAAATAAAGCAGCGACCCTATCTCCCTCTTTGACCACTTCTCCTGCGTAATCAGTTTTTACGTTCTCACCAAGTTGATATATACGTCCAACGTATTCATGGCCTATTGTACCCTTGGTTTTTATCGGATGTGAACCTTTCCAGGTGTGTACATCCGAGCCACATACATTGGCGCGAACTACTTCCACTAAAACTTCATCTGGGCCTGGTTTTGCTAATTCAAATTCCCTAATCTGGATTTCCTTTGGCCCATTTAATACTGCCATTTTACCTTTCATAAACCCAATACCTCCTAAAATATTATTATCATATGAAACCCTAGAAAAACCTATAATAAACACAACCTTCAAGCGCATGTCCTCGCATGTCCTATTGAGAGACAAGGTGAACAAAAAACATTATTCTAGGTATCTATATATATCCACTAAACCACGTTTGTTATAAAATAACGGGCAGATCAGCCATCAATTTTAAATCGAGGCGTAGGAGTTCTGCAAAATATATTATCATATCCAATTTCCTCCTCCGGAATTAACCTCCGAAAGGATCCTCTAGCTTCAAATGTTTCAATTGACTTTTTCAGAAGAAGGGTGATAAGTAGCTTATGGGCTTTTTCTAACGCTTCCAAATCGCCAACCTCGATGGCGCCGCGTGGACAAGTCTGCCAGCAAAGCCAACAAACATCACACGACTTAGAGAAAATTGGTTCAGTGCCTGAAAGGTCAATTGCGCCCATAGGGCAACTATCAATACAATGAGTACATCGGGGATACTTACACTTTTCCTTATTAACCTTAAATTGTACCTGGGCCTCCAATTTACTAAATATTGAAGTTTCCTCATAGCTGTCAGGACTTACAGGACGATAAATCTTATCATACTCTCTTCCCCTCGGAAGCGTAGGGATCAGGCCTGTTTCGCCCATGTATATGTTCCGGCTACGTTCCACCATTGCCTTGCCGAAATCACGTGCCTCTTTTAAGTCAATTTCGTCAGGATGACCATCAGTGTAATAAGGCTTTGGAATAAACGGGTGAAATACGCGAGTAAACCAGTTTTTCCAACCAATCACCGTTAAACCCATCTGGCTCATGGCCGGTACAACCCGGGCAAAATAATAACCTGGAAGAGCACCATGAGTGCAAAATGCAAAACTATGCTTTCCATCAAGTGATTTCATGGAATATATAAATTTTGTTACATTAGGTAGCTCCCTATGATGAATAACCGGACTTCCTAGACCAATTAAATCATAATTTTCCAAATCCTGCGGAGCAACATCTCGAAGTCGCGCTATGTCACTATTTGCCCCCGCTTGTGTTATACCTTCATGGATTGCTTGAGCAATCTTCTTGGTATTTCCAGTTTGTGAATAATAAATTACAATACTTTTTAACATATTTTGCACCTTTTTCTGCTTAAATCTCTACCGCAACATTAAAGCCATCATGGATTGCCTGCTTCAGGTTTTGCGGCTTCCGGCAATCACCAATCACATATACATCTAAAGCAGCATCTTGAAAAGCAGCAGCAACTTCACTGCAAGGTTTAAAGCCCAGCGATAAAATTACTGTATCAGCCGGCACTTCAAAACGATTCCATTGTTTATCAATAACAATGGCGCCTTGCTCGGAAATTTCCTCAAGCTTAACTTCTGTGATAAACTGAACTCCATGCTTATTAAGCATTTGCATCAAACCATTCTTTAACAAACCAGGGGCATCGGATGCAAGTTGTTCTTGGTCAACCATATCAATAATAGTAACTTTCTTATCCTTTTGCGCCATTTCCAAGGCAACTTCACAGCCAGTTAAGCCGCCCCCAGCAACTACAACTGTTTCTCCGACTACTGCCTTTCTACCCGATAATATATCACCTGCCCAAGCCACATTAGATTTATCCATACCAGTAATATCAGGGATCAGAGGTTCGGCCCCAACTGCAACAATAACCACATCCGGCTTTTCTGCTTTAACAAGATCAACGGTAGCTTCAGTATTAAGTTTAACATTTACTCCAGCAGCTTTCTGAGTTTGTCGAATCAACCACTCCAGGTAGCGTTTCATATCTGCCTTGAATGAAGGGATAGAGGCAAGGATAAGGTTGCCACCTAGTTTGTCACTTTTTTCATAGAGAACAACCTCATGTCCTCTTGATGATGCTGTCAATGCAGCTTGCATCCCGGCTGGGCCGCCGCCAACAATCACAATTTTTTTCTTCTTTATTGCAGGCAAAATATCAATATAATCCAATTCTCTGCCAATCACAGGATTCACAGCACAGCGGTTAGAATTAAAATGGCCTTCATGATTACAAGTGTGGCAACGGAGGCAAGGCCTGACTTCCTCAACCTGGCCACGCCGAGTTTTGTTGACTATTTCAGGATCCGCGATTATGGCCCTGGCCATAGCAACCATATCGGCTTTACCTTCCGCAATGATCGTATCAGCCATTTTAAGATCAGCAATAGAACCGACAGTTGTAATTGGAATATCCAGTGCTTTTTTAAACCTTTCTGCATAATGTACGTTATAGCAATGAGGAAAATAAGTTGGCTGAATCATATGGGGAACCGTCTCAGGATTGCTTATAGTCCCGGCAGACACATGTAAAAGATCAATTTTGTCCTCAATCATTTTCGCAAATTCAATTGTTTCTTCCGGCTCCATGCCTCCTTCAACCAATTCATTTGCACTAATACGGTATTCTATCGCAAGTTTGCTGCCAACCCGCTCTCTAATGGCAGTTAAAACTTCAATAGCAAATCTTGCCCTATTTTCTAAGCTACCACCATAGCCATCTGTCCTTTTATTGGAATAAGGAGATAAAAATTGATCAATCAAATGTCCATGGGCGCCATGAACCATAATCATCTCAAACCCGGCTTTTAGACACCTTTCTGCTGCATCTGCAAACCGTTCAATAACCGTGTCAATCATGGTCTGAGTCATTTCGATAGGCTGGATTATTTTTCTTCCTTCCTTCTTAGCCAATATCTCTTCACGCCTGGTCGTTATCGGTGAAGGCCCAATAGATTGCCTGCCATTTAATAATGTTCTGCCGTTATGGCAAACTTCTATCGAGAGTTTGGCCCCGTACCTGTGTACAGCTTCTACCAGCACGCTCAATCCATTGATAATCCTATCATCACCGAGGTTTAGTTGAAAATCGTGGCCTTTAGCATACTCAAAATCAATGGGAGTTTCACCAATGGTAACAATTCCTGCTCCGCCTCGCGCAAATGCTTGATGATAAGCAACAAATTCTCTTGTCACAAAACCATCAGGGGAAGTAAGACAGCAAAGATGAGGTGCAACCTCAATCCTATTTTTTACCTCCACATTTCCAAATTTAAAAGGGGATAATACATTTTTGTAGCTATCCATTTTTTAACTCCTTTATTAACTATTGTTACAAATTGCCTATAATTGGTTTTTATTTTGGTTTTTTGCTGCCCAACCCTTTGGTTGGGCAGCATATTTTTGGATAAGCTTTTAAAATCTACAAATTAATGTGTACAACTAAGTGTGTACATCTTTTTTAAGAACCGCTCGTTCATTACGTTACTTCTTATACATATCTGCATAGGCAGGTGGATACATGTTATCGTATTTTTCCGTAGCTTCCCTGAATATTTTTAAAGCTTCCGTACCAGGCAATCCCTGGGCATCTAATTCTTTTGCACGCTCTTCCTGAAGTGTACTAACCCTCTCCAAAAAGGTTGCCCGATCGGCATCTGGCAGGTGTATCACTTCCATACCTTCTTCAATCGCATAATCAAAAGCTTCTTTATCAGCATTATCAATAGCTTCTATCCCGGTTTCATGCCAAAACTTATAAGCAGTCTCTTCAAGGATTGTTTGCAGATCTTCTGGTAATGAATTAAAAACTTCAAGGTTCATAATTATATAATGTATAGGATCATTTAATCCTAATTGAGGAGTCAGATAATTAGCTGCTTCGGCCAGTCTCCAAGTTTTTAAAGCCTCTACAGGTGTAAAAGTCGCATCTACAACCCCTCTAGACAAAGCCTCATAACATTCTGCCATTGTTAAAGAAGCCGAAGAACCTTCTATTGCTACAACGGCAGGGCTCATCTCCGATGTTGCCCGGTATGTTAGTCCTTTCATATCTTCTAAACTTCTAAATGGTTTTTTCGAAATGAAAGCTCCTGGTCCCATACTAATAGGAATTAAAACCTTCACATCTTTTAGCTCATCAAACTCAACATTGCTATGAACTTCCTCAAGAGCAAGAGATGCAGATTTGGAGCTCATAAGTGGAGTACCGGGCATTCCTAAGAGCTCAGCCAAGGGGAAACGGCCCGGAAAATAGCCTGGCATCATATAGGCCATATCAGCAGAACCTTGGATTACACCATCTAATTCCTCCCCAGCCCCCAGCAGAGTGCCACCATGATATAAATCAATTTTAATGCGTCCATTTGATGCTTTTTCAATCTCTTCTGCCAATGGATCAAGAATCTCTGTACATTGAAAGGCAGTTGGCGGGAACATACTAACTAGAGACAGTGTTATTACTTCTTTACCTGCCTGTGCTTCTGTATTTTCTTCAGGCTCTGAATCTACTGTTCCTGGTGTTTGGGAAGCGCAGCCAGCAATATACAACCCTAAACTAACAATTAACAGCATAGTGATGCATAATATTCCATATTTCTTCATTTTTCTCTCTCCCCGTATAAGTTTGATTGGTAACATGCTGCCTTCATTTTGTATTGCAACTCCTGTCTAAACCCTACACCCTACTAACCACATAAAACAAATCCACTCCCTCTTTTAGAGTCAAAAGTTTGTAATACTAGCTAATCCTATCCCCCCCTCTAAAGATTTATTATAGCAATGCTCGCTATTGTACTTATAGCAATGCTATTCTACCCTGCCTTTTTTATAGTGAAACCAAGCCCCTGCTAATAGAGAAGCTGGGGTAAATATGTTGCTATTCCTGGGAACGCAATCAACAAAGCTATGAAAATAAAATCTGCGATAATAAATGGTATAGCTCCCCTAAATATTGTTTCTATCGGTACGTCTGGAGCAACTCCCTTCATAACAAATACATTCATACCTATGGGAGGTGTAACAACGGCCGTAGATGTAAAGACAACCATCACTATACCAAACCATATTGGATCGTATCCCAATGACGAAATTATGGGGACGAAAATTGGAGCTGTAAGCAAAATTAAAGCCATTGCATCGATAAAGCAACCCAAGAAAAACCAAATTATCGAGATTACGAGCAATATCGTCCAACCAGGTAATGGTAGACTTCCAACCCAATTTGACAATTCAAATGGTATGCGCGTCAACACAAAATAGCGGCTAAATAATTTTGCACCCGCAACTAAGAGAAAAATCATTGCACTAAGACTAACAGTGTTCGTTAACGCTTGATTGAGTTTCTCCCAATTCATCTTTTTCCTGATAAAGGTAACGGCCATTATAGCAAAAGCACCGACCGCACCTGATTCAGTAGGTGTAAACC
>JAAZDU010000080.1 GCA_012512665.1 Bacillota bacterium
AATAGTATGCATGCTTAAAAGACAATACTTGCTACCTTTTTTCTGTATGCCCAGTTGCCGGCTGGCAATCTTTTACCTGGCCAGCTAGCAATTCCAAAGCATGAGGCAAAGCGGGTAGAATAACTTCCATGTTTTCTAGAGCTGCTTTAGGACTTCCTGGCAAGTTTATTATTAAACTTTTACCCCTGATACCACATATAGCTCGGGAAAGCATAGCATGGGGAGTTATCTTCAAACTTGCTCTACGCATTTCTTCTGCAAGCCCGGGTACTTCTCTCTCAATAACATCTCTGGTCGCTTCTGGTGTTACATCTCGAGGCGCAAGGCCGGTACCGCCTGTAGTCAAAACAAGATCCGCCTTTTTATAATCTGTCATCTTTCTTAAAGTGCCGGCGATAATCGCTCTTTCGTCGGGAATAACGTCATAATGAACTAAAACCCATCCCTGCTTTTTTACCAGCTCCTGCAGAACCCTGCCGCTTTTATCTTCTCTTTCTTGCCTGAAAGAACGATCACTTATGGAAATAATTGCTACATTTGGCATATTAAGTGCACACCTTTCTAGATTTTTGATGACTGCCAGATCACTTCACCGCTGTGCGATAAATCATACCCTCCTAATTCTTCAACCGCTTTTCGGAAACGATGTTCTGAAATTGTTTCGAGAAGGCCCTGCACCTGCTCTGTTTTATAATAAATAAGAGGTATAGCCAGATCATATCTTTCTTGGGCCAAAGGTACGAAGTCAACCCCCAGGGCTACAGCCGCTGCTTTAATGCCCAAACCTGCATCGCAGGAACCACTGGCTACTGCTGCTGCCACTGCCAAATGGTTATATTCCTCCCTTTGGTAGCCTTTTATGCTGCAAGGGTCTAATTTTTTTTCTTTAAGCTGATAATCTAAAAATAATCTGGTTCCAGCTCCCCTCTGTCTGTTAACAAAAAGTATTTCGTCACGTGTTAAATCCTCAATGCCGTATATCTTTTTAGGATTGCCGGGAGCGACAAATAAACCAAGTTGACGGTATAGTAAGTTGACAAGCACAATTTCAATGCCGGGTAGGTAGCGTTTTAAAAAAGAAATGTTATATTCTCCTGTTTTTTCATCCAACAAGTGTATACCGGCCAGGTGGCACTCCCCTCTTTTCAATGCCATAATGCCGCCCATGCTACCTACATGAGTAGAGGCAAGGTTATAGGATGGATATTTTCTTTTAAAAAAACTTCCCAGCAGATCCAGGCTGACATCGTGGCTGCCAATACAAACAACAGTGTTTTCTATTTCAGCCATATCGCGCCAAAGCTCCACCTCAGCTTCCTGCCCCGCTTCCAGACCTTCGCAATTCAACGGTATTCTGGCAAGGCCATCTGCCCGCACAAGCGACATACTCACCCCTGCACCCCGGGAAAGCGGGGTAGCTATTATCTTTTTACCAACTTTACCAAGTTTAACCCGCAAAAACTCTTCTTCTTTAAGCGAAGATACTACACGGCGAGTAAATATAGCCCTGCATTTATCTCTTTCTGGAAGAGCTTGTTTTTGCCACCGGTAGAGAAGCGGCTTAACAAAGAGATCTAAAATAAAATAAGCAGAGACTGGATAACCGGGTACTCCGACCACCGGCTTCCCCTGAACAATGGCTAATATGGCTGGCTTACCTGGCCTAATAGCAACACCATGTACCAATACTTCGCCCATTTCCTGTAAAACGTGGACAGTGTGGTCCTTTCGACCTGCTGAAGAACCAGCCCCTATCAACACAAGGTCGTTTTCCTTGACAGCTTGCTCTACTTCTTTCTTTATAAGGTCAAATTCATCTTTAACAATATTGTAACGCCTAGGTTCTCCTCCCCAGCTCCGAAGCAATCCGGCAAAAGTGTAACTGTTAGATTCAATAATTTGCCCCTTCTCTGGCCTAGAACCAAGCGGCACCAGTTCAGAACCAGTTGGCAGAATTCCAACACGGGGTTTTTTCAGAACAGGTATATACTCCCAACCGCCAGCTACCAAAGGACCCAAGTCAACAGGCCGAATTCTGTGAAAAGGAGGAAGTATCATCTCCGATGCTACTATATCTTCTCCAATTGAGCGAACATGCTGCCAAGGGGTAGCAGCAGCTCTGATCTCATAATCTTCAGAGGATAAAGGAAATACATCCTCGATCATAATAACAGCGTCACAGCCTTCTGGTAGAGGGCTACCCGTATCTACAAAATAAGCATTCTTATTAATCTTTAATATGACAGGCTCTGTTTCTGAAGCAGTAAAGGTATCTGCAGCTTTGACTGCTATGCCGTCCATAGCTGCAGCATGGTAGTGGGGAACCGAGTTTTTTGCTAGGAGGGAGGTAGCGGTAATTCGTCCCAGAGCATCTTCAACAAAGACATTTTCCTGACCCAGTGTATCACATTTTTCTATTGCCCGAGCCAAAAATA
>JAAZDU010000081.1 GCA_012512665.1 Bacillota bacterium
TAACAGGAGCGCGATGACCAATAAAAAGCATAGTATAGTAGTGACCCTGCGGCCTAAATGGAGCTTTGTCCTTGTTTTTACCTTCATTTTGCTACCCCCTTGCCTACTATGGCAGCGGACTGCGCATCCTTACTTTGTCCTGTCTGCTCATGGCATAAACACAATCACGCCGTGGGTGATTTCAGCATCATCAGCGGGCACAGGGAAAATAATGGCCTTCTGGAAACGGTCAGGCAAGCTTGCGCTTTGCTGTGCGATTCCCGCAAAGATGGAGAAGGGGTTCTTTAAGTCCTCTAAAAAAAAGGTTTTGCCGGCAAAGACCCGCGTGATGGCCGTGGCCAGCCGCATATCATCGCTCTTATGTTGAAGAATGCGGACGGTCCCTTTTTCCAAGTTCACAAACCGCGTGTTTGTCTCCGCCGCAAAAGCCTTATTCGCCAAGGCCAGTGTATACTGGGGCGTAAATATGGCCAGGGGATAAGGGAAAAAATCGATAACCTGAGAAAACAGCCCCTCATTGGCGATAAGCATCTGAAACTTTCTGATCATATGGCCTTGAGCCTCTGTTCTCTCCTCCAACATTTTCTGTACTTCTGCCAGTTCCTCAAGCAGCTGCTCTTTTGTTTTATCACCCATAAAAGCGCTCCTTTCCAGCCAAACTGCTGATATTTTCTTGCCTGATGATATTCTTTTATTTATCGGCTGGCTGTAAGGACAGGTTGCATATTGAATTGATTGGTACGAAAAATCTATTCCAGCCATGAAATTATACCTTCCGAACAGCTCATCGCAAATCTTTGGTTAATCGCTACCCAGCAGGTTTTTTAAACCCACGTTGCCAATCAAGCCACCTTCACCTTTTTTCCCGCCTCCTCTTTTACCGGCTGCAATCATCCGGTTGGCCAGTCGGCTGAAAGGAAGAGATTGCAGCCAGACTTCGCCGGGCCCCTTCAGGGTGGCCAAGAACAGCCCTTCTCCTCCGAAAATTGCGCTCTTTAAGTTACCGACAAAGGCAACATCATAATCTATTCCTGCTGTCATGGCTACCAGGCAGCCGGTATCCAATTTAATTAGCTCCCCGGCCTGGAGTTCTTTTTTGATAATGGTGCCGCCGGCATGCAAGAAGGCCAGGCCGTCTCCTACCAGGCGCTGCATAATAAAACCTTCTCCGCCGAAAAACCCCGCTCCGATCTTTCTTTGAAATGCTATCTCAATGTCAATACCTTTGGCCGCGCACAAAAAAGCATCCCGCTGGCAGATAATCTGACCCCCGCAATCGTCAAGATCCACAGGTATTACTTTACCCGGATAAGGGGCGGCAAAAGCCACCGCTTTTTTACCGGAGCCCTGGTTGGTGAAAGTAGTCATAAAAAGGCTCTCCCCTGTTAGCGCCCGCTTCCCGGCCCCTATAACCTTATCCATGAAGCCTTTACCTTTATCCTTGTCTGAACCGGTTCCAAAGACCGCATCAAAATGTATTGAACCGTCCATATACAACATGGCCCCGGCTTCGGCTACAACAGTTTCTCCTGGATCAAGGCTAATCTCCACAAACTGCATATCATCCCCATAGATCTGAAAATCGATCTCATGAGCCCTGCGCATCAATGATCAACCTCCTGTGTTTTTTTATTGACTTGCATTCTAAAAATCAAAGCTCAAAATAGCGGCGGCGCTCATTCACCTCCTTGCAGGCCTCAACTGCTGTAAATATTTTATTAGCCCGTCGACTGCAAGGATAGGTTGAATATGCTTATAATTAGTAAGAAAAATGCTATTTTAATAACAAAAAAAGCCAGGCTTTTGTCCTAACCAAAAGCCTGGCTTCTTCATTATTATTATTTTACCTGATAATTTATTCTACCTTGAGATTCTGTTCCCGATAAACAGACGGGGTAACACCAACCTTCTTTTTGAATAACCTTGCGGAATGGCCATTATAATTCATGTTGCAGGCAGCAAAGGCCTGGGCGATGGAGAGGTTGGTATCCAGCAGCTTCTCCTTCAATTTGCTGATTTTATAATTGATATAATACTCATGGGGGGTTAGGCCGGTATGCTTCTTGAACAGCTTGCTAAAATGAGCCTTGCTGAGGCTGGCTACCTTGGCCGTGGCCATTAAGTCAAACCTTTCCCGCCAGTGAGTTTCTATGTATTCTTTGGCCTTTTCAATCTCATCCTTGCCCTTATAAACCCTTCTGTTGATCAATA
>JAAZDU010000082.1 GCA_012512665.1 Bacillota bacterium
ACACCGCTGGTGCGGCCGCTAAAATAAATGGGCCTGCCCACCCGCGCTTCGGCAACACCATTAACCCTGCCCAAACCCAGGATAGAAGGGTTGAGAGAGGAGCTAGAAATTGGCATGGCCACTGCAGCGTCTACCAAGTTCTCTTCAGGAAAGCATGCCTTTCCCCCTTTGAAAGAAGGAAGCTGGCATTTTATAGTGCGCAAACAGTTTTTAATACCCCTCAACAAAAAACATCCGCTGGGGCTCTTCTCCTGGTGAATTGGCACAAAGCGCCAGAGGCGGGCCAAGACATGCTGGGGAATTTTTCCACCATCGTGCACACCAGGCTGCAGGATAAAATCCCCAATTTTGGCCTTACCATCCTTGCCATTGGTAGAGTTTGCCAGCACATGGTTATTGGAAAGGATAAGATCCTCCTGACTAATGCGGTCTTTGACGACAGCCCCCAGGGTACCGGCACTTATGCGGTAATGGCCAATACTGCAGCCGGGAGGGGCAGGCCTTAACATGGCCCTCCTCATCAGCTTAAGCTCCCCAACTTCTATGACATCAACGGCATAATCACCAATTTCATGGGGAATAATCTCCTTAAGGGAGCACTGTTCTTCCTCGCTCTTTTTTTCCACAAAAATTACCAGGCACTTGCGCTCCCTATTTTGTTTTTTCTTAACGCTCAAGCCTACACCAACCACATTCCTACGGGAAATGAAGTACCTGATGATCTCGTTATTTATTCCCCGCATTACTGTCATCCTCCACTTTTTATTTGTGACAGCCTATGCAGGGATAATGCAACATGTTACAGGGCAAAATCTATACTGCAGTATATCTCTTCAGAGCATATTGGGTATTACCATTGCTTGCAGCAATACTATAATACCCTGCTCTTTTTTCCTAGCAAAAAGAATAGAACAGGTGGTATGAAGCCGAGCTAAAAAAAGAAAAATAACTCTGAGGTGCAGAGTAAAATATGAAAATAAGGGGATTGGCATGGTACAAAGAGATATCTCCTACTACTTTTCGCGCCTAATAGCAATAGATCTTGGAAGCACCAACACAACTATTTATAATCTGCGGCGGGGAAAAATTAAAAAAGTCCCCACCCTTATAGCTCTGGACAGGGTAAGCAAAACCGTGGAGGCTGTCGGAGATAAAGCAAAAGAGATGCTGGGCAGGGCCCCGGCCAGGTATCATATCATAGCTCCTGTCAGAAATGGCGCCATTGCTAATTTTGACGCGGCTTGCAAGCTGTTAAAACAAATACTCTGGCAGGATCAGGCCATTAAGCGTTGGCCCTCCATAGTGGCTGTCAACATACCTTACGGGTCTAGCCAGGTAGAAAAGCAGGCGGTGAAAGAAGCTGTCCGCTCCACGGGCAGCAAGGAAATACATTTGGTGGAAAGCCCGCTGGCAGCAATGATGGGCATAGAATTACCCTACAACCCTCTGCAGGGTAGTATGATAGTGGATCTAGGAGGCGGAACTACGGAGATAGCGGTTATCGCCCTGGGAGGAATTGTCTTGGGGAGTTCTCTCAAAAAAGGTGGGGAGGAGTTGGATCAATCCCTGCAAAGTTACTTTCGCAAAAAGTACCTTTTAAATATAGGCCAGAGAGTAGCAGAAAAAATAAAATTAAACAGCGCCTACCTTCTCCATCCGCCGGAAAGAAAAATTAAAGTGGCGGGAATTTTTTTGGAATCCCGGCTTCCCGGCCACCTGGAGATCAAGATAAGCGAACTGCAAGAAGTCTGGCAGTCTCATTTTAACGATCTTGCTTTAGAAATACAAAAAGTCTTTGAGCGCACCCCTCCTGAATTAGTATCAGATATAGTAAAACAAGGTATCTTCCTGGCGGGGGGCGGCGCCCTTATGCGCTCTTTAGGCGAATATCTGCAACAGAGGACATCGCTTCCCGTAAAAATTCCTGAACATCCCGCGGACTGCACTGTAAAGGGCTTGGCCAAAGTTTTAATGTCTAAAGATGGAAAAAACTAATAAATGGGACAAAAAAGCAAAAAAAGAGGGCGGCTTTTTACAGCCAGGCCCTCTTTCATTCGCCCTGCCCTGGGCTATTTTTATTTGGGTTTTGGATATGACTCCAGCTTCTTCAAGTTCAATTCTATTTCACTTTGAGGTAGGTGGTAATCTGTTAACTGCCCGTCTAAATATTGGTCATAGCCGGAAAGATCCAGCACTCCGTTGCCGCTTAGATTAAAGAGAATGGTTTTTTCCTTACCCTCTTCTTTAGCCCGCTTGGCTTCTTCAATAGCCGCCGCAATAGCATGGTTTGTCTCCGGTGCTGGTATCAGCCCCTCTGTGCGGGAAAAAATGATACCTGCTTCATAGGTTTTGAGCTGATCATACGCCCTGGCCTCCACCAATTTATCCCGCACCAGCTGGCTTACCAGGGGAGACATTCCGTGGTAGCGCAGCCCGCCTGCATGAATGGGCTTGGGCAGAAAACTATGTCCCAGGGTATACATGGGGAAAAGGGGCGTGGTGGCAGCCGTATCACCGAAATCGTAAGCAAAAGAACCTTTTGTCAGGGTGGGGCAGGCAGTCGGCTCCACAGCTATAATCTGAACATCTTTGCCGTATATCTTATCGCGGACAAAGGGAAAAGAAAGACCAGCAAAATTGCTGCCGCCTCCAACGCAGGCAATCACTACATCTGGATAATCGCCGACCATAGCTAACTGCTGCTGCACCTCCAGCCCAATAATAGTCTGGTGCAGCATAACATGGTTAAGAACGCTTCCCAGGGAATATTTTGTGTCAGGAGAAGTAACAGCATCTTCAATGGCTTCGCTGATAGCGATGCCCAGGCTGCCCGGGCAGTCAGGGTCCTCCTTTAAAATTTTCCTGCCAAAGTTTGTCTCCCTGCTGGGACTTGCTACGCAATTCCCTCCCCAGGTTTTCATCATCAGGCGGCGATAAGGTTTCTGCTCAAAACTAACTCTGACCATATATACTTTGCACTCCAGGCCAAACAAGGAACAACCGAGGCTGAGAGCACTTCCCCAC
>JAAZDU010000083.1 GCA_012512665.1 Bacillota bacterium
CTTTCTCTACAGGGCTGGCGTCAAAGGAAGCTCCGCCTCCAGGCAAAAAGTGGGATAAACCGACCCAGAACTTCTGACTCCCGGTTTCTTCCCTGCCGTGCAATCGGATGGCAGTCATATCGAAGTGCTTGGGGGCCTCGTAAGGCCTGGCATCCTCCAATTTAACCTTTTTCAATTGTTTCACCCCTTTCCGGTTAAGTTGAACAATATCGCAGCGCCTACATCAGACTGAACAGCCACAATGAAATTGCCGGGATAAACAGGATAAGCATGAGATGGTGCCATGATTTTACTAACTGCCAAAAAATATTTTTATTTCCTGCTTTTTTAACAATCTGAATATAATTTTAAATCGTGACGTTACGTCACAGTCAACAATAAATTTTAGGTCAAGAAAGTTGCGCAAGGCGTGTACGGTAATTTTAAAAACCACTCTGAGGTGAAACGGTAGCGAAAAGTTTATGTATACATAACATACCAGGGATAGGAGGAAAGGAAGTGCCGAAGTGGTCGATAATGAGTATATCAAACTTTCGGTTATCGCTGGACCGAATCTGAGTAATGGAAGACCATCTTATTCTAACGCGATAGAGTAGGGCATGAAGAGGGACTGCTTACGGGGCATGTTTTTCATATATATGGGGATAGTTGCGGTTTGCCTTTTCAACAATTTTTTTCAGTTTTTGACCAAATTCACCTATATTTTGAATTAGCTTTTCACAGTTCGGACGCATCTCCTCGGACCATCTAATACGCTCTTTTTCATCCAGGATAATTATTTCCATACCATGTCTGGAGAGATTAATAAGGTTTTCTTCAGTTTTGCGAATATAATATTCGTTCTGCATTTTCCCCAGAGTCTGACATTCCTGTAGAACGACATCTTGAATCTTACCAGGCAACTGTTCCCATGTATCCAGCTTAATGGTAAGCAGGACTGTACCTAAAATAAAATTACAGATAGTTAAGTACTTAAAGGTATCATACAAACTCTGCTCTACCATATTGATAGTACTCTGTATGGTAGCATCTGCCAGTCCTTTTTGCACAAACGAAAAACCCTCTTTCCATGAGACAGATATAGGCAATCCACCGAGGCATTTTATAATAGGTGTAATTGGAGGAGCTATAGAAAGAAATTTTAAATTATAACAATCCTCTAGACTGGTTATCGGTTTAGATTTACTGGCTATTTCCATGGGTGGAACAACCCAATAGGTTAATACTTTCATGTTGAACTTTTCTTCACATATATTACTGTAGAGAGGTAATAGTTCTTTTTGAGCAGCAATACAAGCATATATATTATTGTATAGGAAAGGCATCTCCATCGCGGCAAATCTTTCATCCTCTGAAGATAAAGCTCCCATTGGTACTTGTACCGTTTCTTTTATGGGGTTAAGAAGTTCCGGCATATTGATCAGCTTAACAGTTTGGCAAATCTCCATGGTATAAATAATTTCTTCAAGCTGTTTTCTTTTTAACATTAGCTCTTTTTTCTGAATATCCAGCTTTTCTACATGAAGATTTTTTAAAACAGTTTTAATCTCCTCTAGACTAAAGCCAAGTTCTTTGAACAGGAGTATCTTTTTTAGTGTTCTTAAATCCTCTTCTGTATACAAACGATAACCGGCTTGGCTAACCGAACTAGGCTTGAAAAGGCCAATTTGATCATAATAACGGAGAGTACGAATA
>JAAZDU010000084.1 GCA_012512665.1 Bacillota bacterium
GGCGCAGGAAGAAGAACTGCTTGCTGTAGACGGAGTGGGGCCCAAAATTGCTCGCTCTGTTTTGCTATTTTTTCAACAAGAAGGGACAGCTACTCTTTTAAATAAACTGCAGCGGTGTGGCGTTAATACATTAGAACCTACTGTAACCTCTAGAAAAGATAGCAATGCATTTGCGGGGAAGACCTTTGTTTTTACTGGAAGCTTGGAGAGAATGACCCGCCAAGAAGCTCGCCGGGAAGTAGAGCAACGAGGGGGGAGAGTTACCGATAGTATAAGCAAAAATACCGACTATCTCGTTGCAGGCAAGAACCCCGGCAGCAAATTAGAGCGTGCCAGGGAGTTAAAGGTCAAAGTACTGGGGGAAGGCGATTTTCTTGACTTATTAAAATAACTTAATGGCGGGGATGTTCTTTTACAAGTTTAATTCCTTTGCTGATAGCGCCCATAATGTCTATATATTTCTGCATTTCCAGTAAATCTGCTCTGGCATACGATGCCCCTTTGCTAGTAACAACATAGCGGGGGGGCAGGTTGTTAAGCGCAATGGCAGCTATGTCTAAACGGCATTGCTCACACTTACATATGTTTTTCTCTTTTTCCAATATTTCATCTAGCACTTTAAGTACCGTTTCCTCCATGAGGTTAGTTAGAACCGGCAAATAATATTCCCTCCTTTTTAAAGGTTGCCTCTTACCGATTGTTATTCGACGTGAAAAACTGCTCTCCTTTGTTTGAATAGCAAATCCCCAAACTAGTAAACAAATTACCTGCAAGGGAGTTAAAGGATGATATAGTTAATAGCCCTCCCCTGCTGATTAAAATAACTAGAATTATAATAAATTTTATAATTAATTTATGGGTAAATTTTGCTTTTGTGGCAGGATTTTAGATAGTTTCATCTAAATTATTTATAAAGGATATTAGTTCCAAATATTTTTAAATATTAAAAAAGGAGGGAGCTGTTTTGAGAGAGCTTGATGTAACAGTAGTTACAGATGCTATAGCGGAAATGTGTAAAGAGAGCAATTACTTTTTAGGGCAAGATGTTGTGGATGCACTGAAAAATGCTCTGGAAAAAGAGGTTTCTCCCGCGGGGAAAGAAGTGCTGCGGCAGCTTCTGGAAAATGCCCGCATTGCTCGTGAAGAAGAGGTCCCTATGTGTCAAGATACAGGCTTTGCAGTAGTTTTTTTAGAAATAGGGCAAGATTTACACTTAAGCGGAGGAGATCTAACAGAGGCAGTGAATGAGGGCGTTAGGCGTGGTTATACAGAGGGATACCTGCGCAAGTCTATTGTTAAGGACCCGCTGGACAGGGTAAATACTAAAGATAATACACCGGTAGTAATACATACAGAAATAGTGCCGGGAGACAAGTTGAAAATAGTGCTGGCCCCTAAAGGCGGAGGAAGCGAAAATATGAGTATTGTGAGAATGCTAAAACCGGCAGATGGTTATCAGGGGATCGTAGATTTTGTTGTAGACCACGTAGAAAAGGCAGGTCCTAATCCATGCCCACCCATCGTGGTGGGTGTTGGCATCGGCGGTACTTTTGAAAAAGTTGCTCTCTTAGCCAAGAAAGCCTTACTGAGAAGATTGGGGCAGCCCAATGCTAACCCATATTATGCCAAGATGGAAGAAGCGATTTTATCGAGAATTAATGAACTGGGAATTGGTCCCCAGGGGTTTGGCGGCCGCATGACAGCTTTAGCAGTTCATATCGAAACTTATCCTACACATATAGCAAGTCTGCCTGTAGCTGTTAATATTAACTGCCATGCCAGCCGCCATGTAGAGCGGATCTTATAATATTTTTTAAGGAGGCAAAAAAATGGCTGCAATAAAGTTAACAACCCCCTTGACAGATGAAGATATAATGGGTTTGAAGGCGGGGGATAGCGTATTCATTTCAGGTGAAATATATACAGCCAGAGATGCTGCCCATAAAAAATTATACGAGCTAATTGAAAAAAATCAGCAACTACCCTTGGATTTGCAGGGCAAAATATTTTATTATGTTGGGCCTGCACCAGCTAAACCTGGTCAGGTGGTTGGTTCCGCTGGGCCTACTACCAGCGGCAGAATGGATGCTTATACTCCTGCTATGTTGGCCCAGGGCCTAAAAGCATGTATTGGGAAAGGTAGCCGTGATGAGGCTACCAAAAAGGCGCTACAGGAATATAAAGCAGTTTATCTGGCTGCGACAGGTGGAGCTGGTGCTCTGTTGGCAAAAAAGATTAAGTCTATTGAACCCGTTGCTTACGAAGAATTGGGGCCTGAAGCAATTCAACGCATGGTGGTGGAGGATTTCCCGGCTACGGTGATAAATGATGCCTACGGCAACGATCTTTATGAGGAAGGTCGTAAAAAATATAGCCGTAAGTGAAGGAGGTTTACTCTAATGTCAGGAATTAATAAAGAGGAACTGCTGGCCAAGGCAAAAAAACCTGCTGAAGATGCTCTAAAATTACATCCTTTCTACAAAGGTAAGATTGAGGTTACATTAAAAAGTTGTGTGCGAGATTTAAGCGACTTTGCAATTTGGTACACCCCCGGGGTAGCAGCCCCCTGCAGGGAGATTTATGAGAACCAGGAAATGGTTTACCGGCATACCAATAAAAGCAATTTTGTGGCTGTCATTTCTAACGGAACAAGAGTGTTGGGCCTGGGCAATATAGGGCCGAAAGCTGCTTTGCCTGTCATGGAAGGTAAGGCGCTATTGTTTAAGTACTTAGGAGGGGTGGATGCTTTTCCTATTTGCCTGGATATAAGGGATGCAGATGAGTTTATTAAAGCGGTTAAAGCATTACAGCCAACATTTGGCGGGGTAAATCTGGAGGATATTGAGAGCCCGGAGTGTTTTTATATCCTGGATCGGCTGCGCGAAGAATGTGAGATACCTGTATGGCATGATGATCAGCAGGGAACAGCGGTGGTAAACCTTGCCGGGCTTATTAATGCTTTAAGAATAGTAGATAAAAAAATAGATGAGGTTAAAATTGCTGTTGTTGGAACCGGGGCTGCCAATATAGCCACTACGCGCTTAATTATGGCAGCGGGAGTAAAGCCAGAGAATATCATTGCTGTGGATAGCAAAGGCATTTTGCATAAAGGACGGACGGAGCTTAGAGAAAC
>JAAZDU010000085.1 GCA_012512665.1 Bacillota bacterium
GCGGCACAGAGGCCAACGCCATGCAGATAGCAGAAGTCTATGGCTTGACTTTTGATGATTTCGGCACTGTGGAGCGGCTGACCGCCGGTGAAGCTGCCGACTTCCTGAAAGACGACAGGATTGACGCAGCTTTCTTCACCGTGGGTCTTGGAGCAGCCGCCATCCAGGACCTGGCCCTGATGAAAGATATTGTTATCGTAGAGATTGACGATGAAAAAGCGCAGGAACTCATTGACAAATACCCGTACTATACCAAGGAATACATCGAAGAGGGTGTTTACAAAGGCGTTCCCAAAACCCAGACGGTAGCCGTGCTGGCTATGCTAGTAGGCCGCTCGGATCTTCCCGAAGATCTTGTCTACGAGTTTACAAAGGCCGTTTTTGACAACATTGAAACCATTCACGAAGCTCACGAAACAGGACGCCATGTGACATTAGATTCAGCCCTGGAAGGGTTACCTATTGACCTGCACCCGGGCGCGGAAAGATACTTTAAAGAGGTTGGCATGTTAGACTAACGAGGCAACATCCCTTTACAAGCTTTATAGGCTATAAGTGTGCGGGGGCAGCCTGTCCCTGCACACTTACTTACTAAATATAGTAAACAGGCAAAACTGACTATCATGACTGTAATAATCAACTGCAAAAGCTGCGCAAACAGGTGATAGGTTTGAGTAAAAAAAACCGTTTCTTTAAAACATGGGAAAAACCACATCACTGGCGCCTGCAGCACATACCGCTGTGTTTTATTGCCGTTTTTTTCTTCTCATTACTAGCCTTTAAAACCTCACAGGCAACCTGGCAAATGATAGTCGAAGCCCCCCGCCAGAATAAAATATTATACAGCATCCCTGTAAAAAAAGGGGAATCCTTTGTGCTAAGCTACATCCACTCTGTCAGCAAACAGCCCGTGAAAGGAACCTTCTCTTTTACAGCTCAAGGAAAAATAAAACCTCTAACAACAGAATTTGATTCTTTTGGCCCCGGTTTACCAGTTGTTGACGGCTCAACAGATTACTCCCTTGAGGATGGTATCATAACCGTCTATCACCAGGAGGAGCCTCGGGATAACATCAGGCTGTGGGTTTCTCCCCTGACCAAGGAAAAAATTACCATTAATGGCAAGCAGTTTGATCTTACTTCATTTCAGCAAGAACCGCTGCTCCTCAATATCTACCTGCAAAGATAGAATGTTTTTCTATAGATGTAAGGCATACCATATAAATTAGCCTCGCTCTAGGCCCCTTTACCAAAAAAGCAGCGACCCACAGGTTATTCCTTTATTAAAGCTTTAACATTAACCTTACTATTCCTGCCTGTAATATATATAGCTGCGGCAATTGCTACTGGAATCAGGGTGAGGATGAACATCATGCTGTAGCCCAGAACATCGGCCACAATTCCCCAGCCTATTGAGCCCAAAGCTGTTCCAATATCTATGGCGGTCCAAAATGTAGCATTGGCCGCCCCCCTCCTGCTTGAGGGAACTTGTTTTATACATTGAGCCAAAATCGTTGGCTGTATAAAGCCAAAACCCAGGCCATACAAAATTCCTCCCACAACCAAATGCAGGGGGCTAGCAAGCCGCGCCAACACTAAAATGGCCAGAACCATGGCAATGCTCCCGCTTGAAACAACCAGATCGTAGCCCATTTGCCCTTTTCTGTCTATCACTATTCCTGAAAGAGGGCGGGAAAGAAGAGTAGTGATGGCAAAGGCAGTAAAATAGAGCCCGGCTGAAGCCATTCCCATCTCGAGAGCATAAAGGGCTATAAATGATAAAGGCGCGCAGTAAGATGTGGTAACAAAAAGAATAACCATCGCAGGGCGCAGAGCAGCTTTTTCTAAAAAAACAATTTTTGTTTTTGCGGCTTGCTTCGTAATTTGAGGATATTTTATTATCATGGCCAGGATAAAAGCAAGCATGATTAAAAGAGAGCAGGCCAGAAAAAGTAGCTTAAAAGAGTATTGATCGATTAACCACAAGGATATGCCAGGGGAGACAGCCATGGAAATACTTAAGGTTACACTAAAAAAACCAACCCCTTCCCCCAACCTTTCCGGAGGGACAATATCCGAACCTAGTGTCCAGGAGGAGGTGCTGGCCACTCCCCAGCCCAGGCCCTGCACAAAGCGCAGCGCAATCAAAAAGCTAACAGGAACCATAAAAATAAAAAGCGATGAAGTAAACAGTAAAATTAACAGGCCGCCCAAAAAGATTAGCTTGCGGCCGTATCTATCCAGCGCCCGACCGGCCACCGGCCTGGAAAAAACTGCAGCCAAGGCCAATGAAGCCATGGCAAATCCAGCAATGGCGCTGCTTCCCCCGAACCTTTCAATATAAATAGGCAGGGTAGGAGCAAAACTATAAAAAACAAGGTGCAAAGAAAAATGTGCAAAACAGGCCAATATATAATCCAATGTCCAAAGCTTTGGCTTACCTAGCTGCCCCGTTCTTTCCTTCAACGCAATCCCCCGTTTTCGTTATATCTTTTGTTTCCACGACAAATTACTAAAAAAATACGACAGGAAAAAAAATATATACTTATCCTCGGTATTGTGATAAAATTATCTTGACATGCTGGGACAACTTATTAATAGCACCGCCTCCTTTTAAGCTCAGCCTGGGTTGACTGATCACTTAATTAATATTAGAGCTTCAATAGTAAGTTTTCTTTTTCCTGCTTTACCTCGATATAATTCTACAAAAACCTCGCTACAGGATGCATGGCAGCAGCCCAGGGCAAATACTGACCAGGAAATTAATTAGCAAAAAATACAATGAAAAACTCCGGGGTACTTGCAAAAAGATGCAGGAAAATAGTATTATAAGCTATAATGGTGTAGATTAATATAAAAAAAAATGATATATTAGTATTGCAGTGTGCTCTAGTTGTGTACCTGTGCTGCTACAGGGGGATCAAATAACAACAACTGTAAAATTACACATGGCCGGGCACACCCAAAAATTAAAAAAAGTTGTGTGTTGAATATTCTGAATAATAAAATAATTTCAGCAATTTGTTAAAGGTGCCAAAGAACCAAAAGGTATTAAAGGCGTTAATTAAACAAAAAAGCGTAAAGGCGTTTTTAGTTTAATATTTCAGAAAATAAATAGAAAGGCTCGGCTCTGGCTAATTTATTTAAGCTCTGGGCCAAAATATAATTATCTGAGTCGAGGTGGAGCAAAATGTAAGCTACAAAAAGCAGCAAGAAAAAAAATTATAAACTTGATACAAACAGGGAGGTTAGGAAGTAGGAAAATTAGTCTTTCTTGGCGGTACATTTGTTACGTTATCATTTTTCCGTCCTAGGATTTGGGAAAGGAGTAGTAATAATAATCGATGGAGGGAGCAAAGACCTTGGAGGGAATAAAGACCTTTTTATCACCGCGTAGTATTGCTATCTTTGGTGCTTCATCAAATTTAGACTCAATTAGCGGTAAACCGCTGCGGTTTTTAAAAGAACACGGCTATCAAGGCCAGGTTTATCCAATTAACCCTAAATATGAAGAAATAGCAGGTGTTAAGTGCTATCCTGATTTAACAAGTCTGCCTGAAACGCCAGATTTATTACTGGTTGCCATTAATGCTAAAAGAATATTCGATGTTTTGGAGCAGTGTGTGGCAAAAGCGGTTAAAAATATAATTGTCTTCAGCTCAGGTTTTGACGAAGTCGGCGGGGAAGGAAGCGAATTGCAGAAAAAGCTGGTGGAAA
>JAAZDU010000086.1 GCA_012512665.1 Bacillota bacterium
ATGATATAATAATACTAATTAAGTTAGATATTTAGGAGACAGGGCTTATGATTTCTAAAAAAGCGGAGTATGCAATAAATATTTTAGTAGCTTTAGCAAAAAGCAAAAATAATTCTTATATACCTTCACGGGTAATCGCCACCCAAAATAACCTTCCCTTAAACCTGGTACCCCAGCTCGTTTCCCTATTACAAAAAAAAGGATTGATAAACAGTGCCAAGGGGCCAAAGGGTGGAATAAGCCTGGCCAAGCCTTCGGAAAATATTTCTATTAAAGAGGTCATAGAGATTATTGACGGTCCAATGGGCATCACTACCTGCCTGCGTAAAGACAATCACTGCCCCAATATTAAGACATGCCCTTTGCGGAAATTTTGGCAGAAAACACAGGGAACAATGCTGCATGAATTAGAAAAAACTACCATCAAGGACCTGGCCACAGAATACAAAAAGGCAGCCCTAACAGGCCGCAAGTAATTGTATAATATATTAAAGTGTTTTTGCATACTCTTTAGAGCTTTCCCTATAAAGCTTATTTATGAACTTTTCATCTAAAGGCCCAGGTGAAGCCCCAGCGAGGGTTACTATATCTTGCCAAAGTTGAAAGTTAATATCTTTCTCTTTTTCCCGGCAGTTTACATCCAAAATCTTCAGAACTTTTTCCCGCACTTTCGCAGGCAGCTTAATACTGGCCATTAATTCATCGGCTATCTCTTTGCTTTTTTCCAAGATGCAAGGGTTAAGCCTTTCAATATCTTCCCCGTTTTCCAGGCAATGCTTATAACCGGCATCATGAAACAATACAGCTGCCATCACTACAGGGGGCTCTGCCTCCTTTTCAACCTCCAGCAAGCGCGATGCTATCTCAGCTGCCTTGATCGTATACCTTAATCTATCGCTCTCACCAATGAAAAAACGGCGGATCTCCATTTCCAGGCGGTCGCGCAGGGCCTCTGGTCTTTGTGTAAAAATATTGGAAATATCGCCCACACATTGCTCAGCGTAAGCACACCAGAGGGCGCAGCCCATATTAAAATTGGGGTTTAATATCTGGTTACCACAGTTATGGCACTTGGCTTTAGCATCAGTTTTAAAAAATTCAATGAAGGTACCGCAGTGAGGGCAGCGGTGCTCAAAAATGTCTCCTGGCTTCCAATTGCGGCGGTCTTGACCGGGACACCTGGCAGACAGCATATTAGTCGCCTCCTTATAATACTTATTAAATTAGTTATATATATTTTAACATCGTTTTTCTCCCTTGTCAAACACTTCCTCCAGGGTTATCCGGTTTCTAGCTCAAGGTTACGGCTGCCGTTAAAATCTTTTATTAGCGTCTAACGCCTTCTTTTATACGCCGGGCAAAGATTAATATTTTACTTCCAATATCCTGCAACCCCTCCTTCCAAAGAAACAGATTATTGCTGACATTTTTCCGTAAAGGACTGTTTTTGCCCAGATAAAAATAAAGGTTTTTTTCTAATTCTTTCACTCTGGCCGGTTCATTTAAAAAATAAAAGCCAATGCCTCCTAGAATGAGCCCCCCAATTATCCCTGCCAGAGCTTCGTAGATAGAAACACCCCTGGCTTCCCCGCGTAAAGATGGAGGATTGGCATTCCTGTCTGCAATCGTTGCTCCCGGTGCTATACCGTAAAAATAAAATGCAACAACATCGGCAAATAATGCTGCCCCATTTTCTGCTGACTCCCGGCTGTTGGTGTGAGCACCTACTTCGAGCAGTAAATTTAAAGGACTTAGATCCTGGTTAAAATCACCCCATGTCAAAAAAACACCTTTTACCAACCCTGGGTACATCTCATCGCTATAATTTTTTAAATCATAAGCTAGACGTCGGTTAACACTTGCATTGGGATTTTGTCTGCCTACCACAAACTGCACCTGGGCCACATCAGTATTATCTATCTCTGCTTCATATGCTTCTTTTGGAGCCGCATCTCGATGAACATCAAAAAAAGCATCGGGTTTGTTTTCCTCCAATAACCTTAAGACAGTAACCCGCGAACGCCTGTAAGCACCTCGATCGTGAGGCAGGTGCAGATCCTGGGCGTGAACAACTTCTATCCCTTTTTCTCGCAACGCATTGGCCATGGCAGAACCCACCTGGTGAATGCCGCCCTGGCCATAAATGCTATCACTGCCATCAGTCGGAACGTAAGATTCTGCATTATGGGTATGATAAATTGCAATAACTTCACGGAAGTTTCCCTGTTGGGCTGCCGGCACTATTGTAGCTTCTTCATAGCGAAGCCCCTCTTCCTTTAAATTAACTTCTCGTATAAATTTACAATGTACAATGTAGTCATCTAAATCTACTACCTCGTAGAGAAAATTATTTTTATCCAGGTATTGGTCTCCCTTTACCAACCTTCTTCCTGCATAGGTTATAATACTGTCATCTTCATCCTGTAAAACATAATAATTCTCAGCTTGCCGCTCCCACTCATCAATCTCATTTAGCAAACCTGATTCCGCAAATATATGGCAGGGGAAAAAGACTATAAGAAAGAGGTAAGTAAATAAAAAGACAGGAACTGATTTTATTGAGGACCGTGCTATCAGCTGGCACCCCTCCAGATTCGTTCCCTAATCTCCCCTACTACTTCTGCCAGCAAAACAGCAAAAAAGCCGGCTAAAACGGCTCCTCCAAAAACACCGCCTCCACCCAGCTCAACCGCTGCCCCGGCAAGGCCGCGTATTGTATTTTCTATCCAGGCAATAAGGTCCAGCAGTAAAATGCTCAGAATCCCGGCTATAAATGAAGCGCGGCGGGATCTTCCCAAAAGATAAGCTGTTAAACCAGCCACTATTGCCGGGAAGTAAAGTGCATCGAGGTCAAAAAAAAGTGCACCGCGCTCCAGGGGCAACAATCTTTCTACAGAGGCCATAATACCGGTAGTAATTAAAGTAGCCAGCAACACCCTGCCTTTTTCAACTGCAGTATCAGCCTTTACTAAGAGGTAAACACATACACCCGCCGGGATTAACATTCCGCCAACATTGATTTTTAGCCCTGCAACCAGCGATATGGGGGGCAGCCCACTGCCCAAGACAAGGGCAAGTAAAATTACCAGGGCTTGCGTACGGTTAAGATGCATCCTTTCTAGAACTCTCTCCAGAAGGCCGAGGTAAGCCAAGATAAGAACAGCTAGCAAAAAGATAATTGCTGTATTTTCTGCGTACATTGTTACACCCCTTACAGACAAAGTTATTTTCCCCAGGACGGGTAAAGGTATGCACACAACAAGAACAAAGTAACAAAAAACCGGGTTATGCAACCCGGCCAAAAGAAAAACATATTGCTAAAAAGTTTTTATATGTTACCTGCAGCAGGAGCTACAGCTTGAACTGGAGCAGCTGCTGCAACTGCTACCTCCTGACCCTTTGGAGCTTGAAGAGCTAAAACGAGAGAAAAGTCTCCTAGTAGAAGAACTGCACTGGGGACATTTAGGAGCATCTTCATTTATGCTGGATAATAATTTTTCAAATTTAAAACCGCATGACTGACAACAGTACTCGTAAATAGGCATGCTATCACCTCTTTAAAGCTGAACAAATTTAACCATCTGCAAGGGCTTTACACCTGCAAGCTCTTTTACAACTTCTTCTGGGATATAGTTGTCTACCTGGAGCACCATGACGGCTTTACCACAAACCTTTTCTCGGCCTACATACATACCTGCTATATTAATGCCCCTGTTTCCTAAAAAAGTACCTACAGCCCCTATTACCCCGGGCTGATCAATATGAGAAGTTACCAGCATGTAAGGAGTAGGCTCAAACTCAAGATAATGTTCCCCTATCTGGACAATTCTGATACTGTTACCATGGTAAAGAGTCCCTGCAACACTGTATTGGCCTGAACTGGTAGTTACATTTAGGGTAATGAGGTTTGTGTAATGCCCGGCTGATTTATTAGTAAGTTCTTTAACCTTAATACCTCTTTGCTTTGCAATAGTAAGCGCATTTACATAGTTTATTGGGTAGTGCAAAATTCCCGACAAGATACCTATTAAGGCTGCTGTTGTTAAAGGTGCAACCGGGTAATGAGCAATTTCACCGCTGTATAAAAGCTCAACTTCTTCAATTTGACCGTTATAAACCTGCATATAAAAGCGCCCTAAAACATTCATCAGCGGCAGAAATGGTTCCACTTCAGCTAAAACTTCAGGAGGAACAACAGGTACATTTACTGCAGAAACAACAGGCTCCCCCTTAAGGGCCTTCAAAACTTGCTCGGCAACCTGGACAGCAACATTAACCTGGGCTTCCTGGGTAGATGCACCCAAATGAGGTGTCACTATAATATTCTCCAGCTCTAGCAAAGGGCTATCCAAAGGAGGTTCTTCTTCAAAAACGTCAAGGGCAGCGCCGGCTACTTTACCTTCTTTCACAGCTTCATAAAGAGCTTTTTCATCAATCAGACCGCCCCTGGCTACATTGATAATCCTTACCCCTTCTTTCATCATATCCAGTTCTTTTCTGCCGATGATATGATAAGTCTTGCTGTTCATGGGAGTGTGAAGGGTAATAAAGTCAGCGTTTCTATAGATCTCTTCCAGAGAAGCTATATTTACTCCTAACTTTTCTACTCTGCCAGGAGATATAAAGGGATCGTAGGCCAGAATATCCATACCAAAAGAGCGGGCCCTCTTAGCCACCTCGCTGCCAATCCTACCCAGGCCTATTATTCCCAGTTTTTTCTTAAAGAGCTCGACTGCCATAAATTTGTTTCGCTTCCACTCTCTGGAGCGGAGGGAGGCGCAGGCCCGAGGAATATTGCGGGCCAGGGACATCATAAGGGCCATGGTATGTTCAGCAGCAGAAATAGTATTGCCCTCAGGCGCATTAATAACCATGATACCCTTTTCAGTAGCCTTGTCCACATCAATATTATCTACGCCCACTCCTGCCCTACCAATTACTTTTAGATTTGTACCTGCGTTAATAACTTCCCTTGTTACTTTTGTACCACTTCTTACTATGAGAGCATCATATGCAGCTATCTTCTGCAACAGTTCATCAAGAGAAAGGTTGGTAAAAACATCTACATCGGTATCCTGGCGCAGTATATTGAGTCCGTCTTCAGAAATATTATCTGTTACAATTATTTTCACCACTCCACCTCCAACATGAATACTACTAAGATTAAACAATTAAGTCCCCTAATTTTCTTGCTCTTACTTCCTAAACCGATGCTTAACATATTACCATAACTTAAGATTAGAAGCAATACAGGTGTAATCGACAAAAAGCAAAAAAAGCTAAGCAATTAAAACGATTGCAGCTTTTAGCTTATTGCCTAGCTTTAATTTTAGGGGTGTTTCTAAAAATCAATAAGGCCCAGGCTTATTTTGAGGGACTCATCCACTTTAGACATTATTATCTCGTCAAGCTCTGTAACTTTTTGCTGAAGACGCTGTTTGTCAATGGTTCGCACTTGTTCTAAAAGTATAACCGAATCCTTTTCTAAGCCGTGTCCAGCAGCTTTCAACTCCACGTGAGTAGGGAGCTTGGCCTTTGCAATTTGGGAAGTAATCGCAGCAATTATGACCGTAGGGCTATACTTGTTGCCTACGTTGTTTTGAATAATTAAAACAGGCCTTACACCGCCCTGCTCCGAACCTATAACAGGGCTCAGATCAGCATAAAAAATATAGCCTCTTTTGATATCCACTCTTTTCACTCTCCAGCCACGAGTTCCTCAACAATACGGCTGGCCTCATTTTCGGCCTCAAATGCTTCCTTGGCCAAAGATAAGTTAAGTCCAGCCATCTCACGGTAGCCCTCTTGCATCCTCTCCCTAATTTGTCGTTTTCTCCTTTCTTGCAGATAAAGTTTCATGGCTTCTCTAATAAATTCGCTTCGGGTCCTCTGCTCTTTTGCCACCACACCATCAACTTCTGTCAGCAAATTTTGAGGCAAGCTAATCATAATTCTTTTGGTCTCAGCCAAAAAAACACCCCCTAGACAGTAAAAATACAGATAAAGATCAATATTATTTATTATACTATGAAGCAAAAATGTTATACATTTAGCTATTGTAAGGATTTGCTATAGAAAGATAAAACCTTTACCAGCTTGCCATTCCTTATATAAGCCCTAGGAATCCGTTTCCCCACGGCGCAAAGCACTTCATAACTTATAGTCCCTAGTTGCTTTGCAACTTCCTCTACTGAAATTGTCTCCCCGCCCTGTGTGCCATAAAAAACCACTTCATCCTCAAGGCGTGCTTCAGGAAGGGCACTTATATCAAGGACAACCTGATCCATGCAAACCCTCCCCACAATCGGTACTTTTCTCCCCCTTACCAGGGCAAAACCAACATTAGAAAGATGCCGGTTCAATCCATCAGCATAGCCTACAGGAACTGTAGCTAAGACAGTATCGCTTCTGGTATAATAGGTGCGCCCATAGCTAACAGGAAAACCTGCTGGAACTTTTTTGATGAAAGCCAGCCTGGATTTTAAAGAAAGAACCGGTTTTAAATCAACTATCGCATTGCTGCTTAAGCCCTGTGAAGGGTAGTAGCCGTAGAGGCTGATTCCCAACCGAACCAGCGCTGCCTGAGATTGGGGATATTTTAAAATACCTCCACTGTTAGCAGCATGAGGAATTTCTATATCAATACCCTTATTCTTTAAGGAGTTTAACACATTTTGAAACCGCTGCCATTGTTCAAGAGTAAAACTGCTGTCGGGTTCATCTG
>JAAZDU010000087.1 GCA_012512665.1 Bacillota bacterium
ATTCCGCCCCGAGGCACCATGAGTGAGCGGAAGTGGCTCAGTGGTAGAGCATCGCCTTGCCAAGGCGAGGGTCGCGGGTTCAAATCCCGTCTTCCGCTCCAATTTTATTATGGCGACATAGCCAAGTGGTAAGGCAGAGGACTGCAAATCCTTTATCCCCGGTTCGAGTCCGGGTGTCGCCTCCAATTTTTTTTGCATACTGCCGGAGTGGCGGAATAGGCAGACGCAAGGGACTTAAAATCCCTCGATCATCTAAATGGTCGTACCGGTTCAAGTCCGGTCTCCGGCACCAAAACTCAGATTTATCAGAGGTTACAGCGCTTTCCCAATTATATCCAACTATTATAATTTTGGGAGTAGGGGCTGTATTTTTTATATTGAAAATACGGAAAATCACGCTCGAAACATGTGTAAAACCCAAATTAATACATAAAGCTGGTCTGCTCTTATTCGAAGGCGATGTGTTGTCTTTTTTTTCGTTATTAATCCATGGGCTGTAATTTGCTCGAGCAGCTACGGTTTATTTCGGTAGTGCATCTCCGACCTCATGCTTAGGTAAAATTGTTTTTTTTATTGCTTGGGAAATAGCGTAAAGTATTTATTTTCGACATCTTTAATATTTTTGGTGCTTGAACTTTATTATTTGTTATTGTATAATAAAAGCACCTTTGGTTAAGAAATGTGCCCGTAGCTCAGTGGGAGAGCGCCTGCTTGACGCGCAGGAGGTCGTAAGTTCAATCCTTACCGGGCACACCATAAATGAAAAGTATAGCCGGGGTTTTTAAACCCCGGTTTTTTACTACCTTTTTTATGCTCTTATATTTTTTTAGAAAAAAGGAAAATATAGAAAATATAATAGAAAGTTTAAGGGGATATTTTTATGGAGAATTATTCCATGATTGATGAGATCATTGATTTTGTCAGCCAACACCAGGAGTCTACAGCTAGTGTTTCTGTTTGGAGAAGAATATTGGGTTTTTACCCGGAGGAAGTAAACAGCAGTGTGCTGGCAGATTTACGTAACGGATTGGAAAAAGCTGAACCAGATGAAGTGGAGGCTTGCTATTACATCATAAAATAAATAAAATAAAGTAAGGTAGGCAGTAAAAGGGAAGAGTTGTAATACAAAGAACAATGATTGATTTTACCGATTAATTGCCTGGGAGCTAAATTATTTTTTCAATACCCAACGGGTATTTTTTTTGTAAAGAAAATTGGTCAGGCCCGCACTCTATAATCCTAGCTTGACAGGCCTTATTACAAGATTTATGATTTAAGGAGAAATTTTCTTGAGGAGGTTTGTTGCTGTTGATAAAAGTTTCTTTACAAAACGGGATTATAAAGGAATACCCACCAGGTATTACCATAAAAGAAATATTAAAAACACTAGGAGGCAAACTTCTAAAAGAAGCAATTGCTGCACGCCTTAACGGAAAAATTGTTGATCTATCTGCTGAGCTTAATGAAGATGCCACCCTGTCGTTTATAACTTTTGATGATCCTGAAGGCCAAGATATTTATCGTCATAGTGCCAGCCACCTGTTGGCCCAGGCAGTAAAAAGGCTTTATCCTAAGGCGAGGTTAGGAATTGGGCCGGCAATAAAGGATGGTTTTTATTACGATATAGAGTTGGATGAACCTCTATCTTCCGATGATTTTTTAAAAATAGAAGAAGAGATGAAAAAAATTATCA
>JAAZDU010000088.1 GCA_012512665.1 Bacillota bacterium
CAGCCAGGTTAAAAGACAAAAACCTGAGTGGCATGTTGTAGTTTTGGAAAAAGGACATTATATTTCATATGCAGGATGCGGCCTGCCTTATTACCTTGAGGGGATTATACCCCATTACGAACAGCTTATTAGTATTACCCCTGAGGTGGCAGTTAATGAACGCCAAATTGATCTCAGATTAAACTGCGAAGCTGTAAAAATAAAGCCGGACGAAAGGGAAGTCCTGGTAAAAACGACGCAGGGTCTGAAAACTGAAAGCTTTGACTTCCTGGTTATAGCAACCGGTGCTGTTCCTCAAGCCAGCGCTATTCAGCTTGATAGCTCTGAAAGGATATTTATGCTACACAACCTGGACGATGCCTTTAAGGTGGATAATTTTTTAAACAGTTGCAAACCAAAAAATTGTGCAGTAATAGGCGGGGGCTATATCGCTTTAGAAATGGCTGAAGTTTTTAAAAAGCGGGGTCTAAACACACACCTGATACATAGAAGAAATGATTTATCAAAGTCTTTTGAGAAAGAAATATCTGATATTATAAAAGAAAAAATGGTGGAAGAAGGCATTAATTTACACTTAAACAGGGCAGTTTTGGCTGTAAAAGAAAAAAACGAAAAAGCTGTTGTCATTACCAATGACGGAGAATTAACTTTTGACTTTGTCTTAGTGGCGAGCGGGGTTGCTCCCAATACCGCTTTACTCAAAGAAACAAAGATAGAGCTGGGGTTAAGGAACGCGATAAAAGTAAACAGTTACCTGCAGACAAATTACGACTATATCTACGCTGCAGGAGACTGCACACAGACTGTAAACATGATTACCGGCCGGCCCGTTTATGTTCCCCTGGCTTTAAAAGCCAATAAAGAAGGATTTATTGCGGGTTTAAATATATGTGGCGCTAAAGAAGAATTCGCTGGCATTTTAGGCACGGCTATCACCAAAATTTTTCAACTGGGGGTTGCTAGAACTGGCTTAACCTTCAGCGAAGCCGAAAATAATGGCTTCAACCCCATAAAATATGATTTTACTTCTAATAGCAGAGCCAAGTATTATCCCGAGGCGGGTACAATGATCTCGGTGGTAATTTTAAACAAAGATGACGAGCGTATCCTGGGTGCGCAGCTTGCAGGTCCTGTGGAAAGTGTAAAAAGAATAGATGTTTATGCAACCATGATTTACAATAAAATGACAATTACCGATGTTTTCAACCTGGATTTATCTTATGCACCTTCTTTTTCACCGGTTTATGACCCGGTGCTGCTTGCTGCTAGATTGGGTAGAAAGCACATATAAAGTATATCTTGCCCTACTTTATGACATTATGGCATCGATGAGCTGTATAATCATTTCTACCGGGCTTGGTAGCGGCACCCTGGTTGCTACCAGCAGGGCGTAGGCTGTGGCTATCAGCCACAGCACACTGAAGGCGGCTAGCTCTTTAAAGGAGCGTTTTCTTATAAGCCCTCCGCCCACAAAAGTAGCCATGATCAGCATAATTATAATAATATAAGTCATATTTATCTCACCTTTACCTGCTCTTGATAGGCTCCCTGATCATCCCCGTGCGGCGTACTGTAGCGTTTACTTCAATTTCTACGGGAAGCGTTGGGAAGATCTCGTCCCAGCGTCCCTCCAGCCGCTTCCACTCTTGCGGTAGCTTGCGGTAAATAAGGTTGCCGAAGCCGAAGACGTCACTGTTTAGCTCCTGAGCCTTGTGCAGGGCAATTTCTATGTCGTTGCAGACCACCTGTGCCATGCGCCTGTTCAAGGAGTCTATTTTTTTGTCTTTTAAGTCAAAGCCCTCCGCAGAAACCTGGTCTGCCAGCCTCCCTGAAACTTCCACCTTGATGCGTATGCGCACATCATCTCCTTCTACCAGCGGCTCCAAACTGGCACGGGAGGCAAAAACCTCTACGCTTACGGGCAGTTCATCCCCGGGAGCTTTCAGAACCAGGGGTGCCAGTCTCCCTTCTCCCCGGATCCAGCGCCATCCGGTTGTCTCCCGTTCGTC
>JAAZDU010000089.1 GCA_012512665.1 Bacillota bacterium
GCGGCGCACACTGCGCCTTTTTTTTATTACATCGTAAATGTTCATATTATACTCCCTTTCAGCTGATAATATCCTGCAGTCGCTTGCTTAAATAAGAAAAGCGCTCACTAACCTTATCGTTACCAACTGCAATGCCAATCGCTTTCTTGGTACCAACTAGCACGGCCAGGCGCTTGCCCCGGGTAATAGCGGTGTAAAGAAGATTGCGCTGCAGCATAAGGTAATGCTGGGTAAGCACCGGCATTACTACCACAGGGTACTCACTGCCTTGGCTCTTGTGCACAGAAACAGCATAGGAGAGAACCAGCTCATCAAGCTCTGACACCTCATAGGCTACATCCCTGGGGCCATAAATATCAGGGTAGCGCACCATGATCATCCCCTCTTCCTGGTCAATATCCACCAGGCGCCCTATATCCCCGTTAAAGACCTCCTTCTCGTAGTTGTTGCGAATCTGCATCAAGCGGTCGCCCAGGCGGAAAATGGAACCGCCGTAGGCAATCTCACCCTTATGCCGTGCCGGCGGGTTAAGCGCCTCCTGCAGCACTTTATTAAGTTTCTCCACCCCTACCTCGGTGCGGCGCATAGGAGTTAAAACCTGGATATCCTCCAGCGGATCGTAACCCCCGTAAGAGGGAAGCCGCTCCCGGCAGAGGTCAACAATAATTTGCCTCACTGCCTCCGGTTTCTCCTCCTGTATAAAGAAAAAGTCTTTGCCTTTTCGGTTAAGGTAAGGAAATTTTCCTTGATTTATGCGGTGGGCATTCACGGTTATAAGGCTTTCTTGAGCCTGGCGGAAAATTGTGTGCAGGCGTACACAGGGTATCACTTCAGAGTTGATAAGATCTCTCAAGACATTGCCTGCTCCTACCGATGGAAGCTGGTCCATATCTCCTACTAGTATCAACTGGCAGCCCCTTGGTACTGCTTTGAGAAGATTGTACATAAGCATCAGATCTATCATGGAGGCTTCATCGACTACCAGCGCATCTACTTCTAAAGGACGCTCCTCATGGCGGCCGAAAGAAAAACCCCTTCCCTCCTGAAAACTGTACTCCAGGAGCCTGTGTATGGTTTTGGCTTCCATACCCGTGGCCTCTGTCATCCTCTTGGCAGCTCTGCCCGTGGGTGCTGCCAGGGCTACCTTCTTCCCCTGGCTCTGGAAAAAATGTAAAAGAGCACAGATGGTAGTGGTTTTCCCCGTTCCGGGGCCCCCGGTAATGATCAGCACGCCCGTCTGGCTGCACATCTCAAGGGCTTTCTTTTGTTCTGCGGCCAGCTTAATATCCCCTGGAATGGTATCCATTTTGACCGTGATATCCTGTTGGGGTGAATTAAAGCTTTTAAGCAGATCCCGCAGATATAAGGAAACCCCTTTTTCAGCGTGGTAATAGGGGGCCAAGTAAATGGCATGCACGCCCTCGGCAAGTTTCTCCGCAGACAGCCTGCCCTGCTGCAGCAGCTCTTCCAGTTTTTCCCTTACCAGTTCTTCAGGAACCGTCCCCTCATCAGTCTCCAGCAATTCCAGGACCTTTTTGATCAACATATCTTCCGGCATATAAACGTGTCCTTCCTCGGCGCTTCTTTCCAACAGGTAATAAAAGCAGGCCCTTACCCGCGAGGGGGCATGGGGCGAAAGACCCATCTGCCTGGCTATTTTATCCGCGGTAATAAAACCAATACCGTGCACTTCCTCAGCAGGGCGGTAAGGGTTTTCCTGTAGAACCTTAACAGTTTGAGAGCCGTAATGGCGAAAGAGGCGCAGGGCCAGTCCAGGGTTAATATGATATTTCTGTAGGGCAAATATGATCTCTTTTATCTCCTGGCGCTGGCGAAAACTTTCTGCAATAGCCTGAGCTTTTTTTTCACCTATTCCCTCAACACGCGTAAGAAGGTGGGGCTCATTTTCCATTACTTCCAGCGTCTTCTCTTTAAAGCAGTCCACAAGTTTTCCCGCTAAAACCGGGCCTATGCCTTTAATAAAACCTGAGGCCAGAAAACGTCGTATCCCTTCCACGCTAGCAGGTATAGAACTTTCCCAGGACTCTACCTGAAATTGTCTGCCGTATTTGCGGTGAACCTTCCAGCCACCTTTAAGCCTTAAGGATTCGCCCAGCTGCACCAGGGGTAAATAGCCCACAAAAGTAACCAGCTCCCTGTATGAGGGACAGTTTAATTTACCCACCATAAAGTAATTACCTTCGTGGTAATAGGTTATCTCCTCCAAAGTACCTTCCAGGAACTCCGGAACAGCCGCGGTGGTTGCATTTTTTTCCCTCTGGTCAGCCAACGGCTCTCCTCCATTTCTTCCATTCTGCTGGGTTTTATAATTCCCTACCAAAGCCTTAAACTCCTTCCAAAAAAAAACAAAAGCCCCCTCAAAGAGGGCTTTCCGCTTCATAAGGATGCATTCCTGGTCATGGCTACAAATTAAAGACCTGCTTCTTTGCGCAGGATATCTGCTTTGTCAGTCCTCTCCCAGGATAGATCAAGGTCTGTTCGCCCAAAATGACCGTAGGAGGCTACCTGAAGATAAATGGGCCTTCTTAAATCAAGCTTATCTATAATAGCAGCCGGGCGCAGATCAAAGTAGGTGCGCACCAATTCTTCAATTTTTCTCTCCTCTATGCGGGCCGTGCCAAATGTTTCCACCATAACAGATACAGGGCGGGCCACACCAATAGCATAGGCAAGCTGCAGCTCGCACTGGGAAGCCAGGCCGGCCGCTACAATGTTTTTGGCTACATAGCGGGCCATATAACTGGCAGAGCGGTCCACTTTAGTAGGGTCCTTCCCTGAAAAACAACCCCCACCATGACGGGAATAGCCGCCGTAGCTGTCTACGATAATCTTTCTGCCGGTGAGGCCGGTATCACCCAGGGGTCCTCCCACTACAAAGCGGCCTGTTGGGTTTATAAAGTAACGAGTCTTGCTGTCTATTAACGACTCGGGGATAACCTCTTTGACCACTACCTCCACTAATTCCTCGCGTAGCTGGTTAAGGGAGACTTCACTGCTGTGCTGGGCTGAGATGACCACTGTATCAACGCGCAGGGGCTTCCCGTCCAGGTACTCCACCGTCACCTGGGTCTTACCATCCGGACGCAGGTAGTCCAAAATTTTTTCTTTACGCACCTGGGCCAGGCGCCTGGCGAGCTTATGGGCTAGGGAAATGGGCAGGGGCATATACTCTTCTGTTTCATCGCAAGCAAAGCCAAAGATAATGCCCTGGTCGCCGGCACCGGTTACGTTGTAAATATCCTCAGCATTTTCACCCATTTTTACTTCATAGGACTGGTTTACACCCAGGGCAATATCGGCAGACTGTTCGTCTATAGATGTAACAACAGCACAGGTACTGCCGTCAAAACCGTATTTAGCCCTGGTGTAACCGATATCCATGACGGTTTTTCTCACAACCTGTGGTATGTCAACATAGCATTCCGTCGTAATTTCTCCCGCCACCAGGACTAAACCCGTTGTTACCAGGGTTTCCACGGCTACTCTACCCCAGGGATCCTTGCTTAAAATGTTATCTAAAATAGCATCTGAAATTTGATCCGCTACTTTGTCAGGATGTCCTTCAGTTACTGATTCTGACGTAAATAGCACCCTGTTTGCCATTTGCTATATCCTACCTTTCTGAAAGAATAAAACTAGTAAGTATCATACTACTTTCCTCCCTTGCTGTCAAATTCTACCTGGCAAGGCTTGCTCCCCTGGGCACGAGGGCAAACATAATATTACCGGAAGCAGCAACCTTACCCTCGACAGTCGCCTCAGCCTGACCTTTACCAAAACCGGCCTTCATACCCGTAAGCGTAACCTGCAGGCGAAGCACATCCCCTGGAAGCACCATTTTCTTAAAGCGGAACCTGTCCACACCGGTAAAAAGGGCAAGTTTATTTTTATTTTCTTCTAAACATAAAAGCGCTACTGCCCCAACCTGGGCCAGGGCCTCCACAATCAGGACACCGGGCATAATGGGCTCGCCTGGAAAGTGCCCCTGGAAAAAAGGTTCGTTGTTGGTAACGTTTTTTATGCCTACAGCCCTTTCTCCCGGGACTAGCTCCACCATTTTGTCTACCAGTAAAAAAGGATAGCGATGGGGTAATATATCCTGTATTTTAATTTTACCTACCACGAAATTACCTCCCTCTTAAGTTTTTATACCTCTAAAATCATGCCATCATAAGCAAACTCTATACCCCATAGATCATACTGCCGTGCTAACTTATTATAATCATCATAAGACTTGCCAAAACTTTCTTCAATATGACAAAAAACCGTATGTAAAGGCTGAAGCTTTTCCAGAAGCAATTTAACCTCCTGCAGGTTACGCAATTTACGCCGGATAAAATGCTCTAGCTGAAAGAAATTTCCGTCTTTTTGGCTGCCTTCAAAAAAACAGCATTCTAAAATTAGAAGATCCGCTCCTATAAGCTTTGCCCAAAATTCATTAGCCGGGGCAAAGGGCTTCGTATCACAGGGAGCGTAGATAACTTTTTTTTTGCCCTGCTCCAGCAAATAGAGGTAAATACCCGGCTGGATTCTCACAGGGGTGACTAGAATATCGCTAAATTTAATGGAGCTTGTCAGGCGATGAGTGCGGATATAGGACCTTTCCTTTTCATAATAACTAAAAAAACTGCCGTAATGGGAAGAAAAAGAAAAAAGGCGCTCATACACCTCACCCGGAAGATAGACATCAATTATTCGCCTTCTGGGCTCTGCTTTCCCAAAAAGAAACCAGTCCAGGCATATCTGTTCACAAACCCTTAAGCCCATAACATGATCGGGATCAGCATGCGTATAAAAAACAGAGCTTACTTTTTTAATATCCTCCCTGTTAAGCGCGGTCCCAACATCTTCAGGGGTATCGAAAACAGCTTCCAGATCGTAGCAGTACAAAGAAGGTCCAAGGCGCTGATAGCGGCCTTTCTTCTGCCGCGCCTCCCGGCATACTTTACACTGGCAGGTGGGACGGGGGGTAGTTTGCACGCCTCCGCTTCCCAACACAACAAACTTCATCTCTTCCACCCCGGTTTTCATTCACTTAACTTAAGAATTAGATTTTATCAGCAGCTTGATATGGGGAATTTTACGGCGAAAACGGTATGTGAAAAATATTGCCCTGGAGTATGACTCTACCAGCATGGCCAGCCAGACCCCCACCAGGCCCATGCCCAGCCATACCAATATTAAAGTGATGGCCATGCGCAATACCAGCATATGCAGCAAGGTTACGTACATAACCCAACGGGTGTCGCCCGCTCCCCTCAACCCTCCCATTAGGGAAACAATACAGGCAAGGGCCGGTTGGGCTAAGGCCAGCACCATAAGAGGGTGCACAGCCAACTCTCTTACAACTTCTTCCAGACTAAAGAGCCCTACCACTGCATCGGGGAAAAAGAAAAATATAAGGCCGGCTGCAGACATGATAGTAAGGGCCAGGCGGGTGGTTTCCATACCGCTTTTTAAAGCCCGCTCCCTTTTTTCTGCTCCTAAAAACTGCCCTACCAGGGTTGTAGCCGTCATAGCAAAACCCATACCAGGCAGGTAAGTCAAAATATAAGCATTATGTAAGATCTGCTGGGTAGCAACAGCCATAGAACCCAGGGAGGCGACAATCATAGTGTAGAAGATCTGTCCGAGATGGACCCCTATCTGCTCCACAGCAGAAGGTATGCCTACAAAAAGAACCCCCGAGAGAACTTCCCTTTTTAAATCAAACAACTCAGGCAGGGGACAATTGAGAGGAAGAGGGGAAAACTTGCTGAAGAGAAGCCCTATGCCCAGCCCCCCCGCCAGCATACCTGCGGCACAGGTTGCTATAGCTGCCCCCTGCACCCCCAAGGCAGGGAAGGGGCCATGTCCAAAGATTAACATGTAATTACCCACCACATTAACCGCGTTGGCCAATACCATTAAGTATAGGGGGGTACGCGTATCACCAGCTCCCTGGAAGATGGCGTTGACTACTAAAAGGGAAAAACGCAGGGAGATAGAGATGCTGACAATACTTAAGTAGCTGGCCCCCAGCTCTATCATTTCCAGGTCTTTTTCGGGCATGAAGTAGACCATGCCCTCAATTAAGCGCCGCGACAGGATAACAGCAGCAATACTTAAGATAAAAGTTACAACCATTACCGCTAGCAGGGACTGGCGGGCAACTTTTTTGGCTGCCTCCTCGTCACCTATGCCAACATATTGAGCTACGAGGGAAGTTGTGCCAATA
>JAAZDU010000009.1 GCA_012512665.1 Bacillota bacterium
CCATAGCGCAGTTCTTTTGGCACCTGCCGCTTGCCTTCTGCCTTGCCATAGAATTGCTTTAGCAGCTCTACAACCTGCCCTACCCCTGTAGCGCCCAGAGGGTGTCCTTTTGATTTCAGGCCGCCGCTGGCATTAACGGGAAGGCGCCCGTTGCGGAATGTTTCTCCCTTTTCCAGCAGCAGGGCTGCTTTGCCCCGGGGGCAAAAGCCCAGGTCTTCATAGGCTATGAGCTCAGCTATGGTAAAACAATCGTGCACCTCAGCAATATCAATATCCCGAGGGCCAATGCCTGCCATGGCGTAGGCGCTCTGGGCGGCCTTGACGGAAGCTTCCAGGCTTGTTATGCTTTTTCTGTTAAAAACTGCCAACGCATCGCTTCCTGCTCCAAAACCGGCTACCTTTAAAAAGCCGGTGTTAAAGCGGCGGGCAAGCTCTATAGTGCCGAGAAGTACTACCGCAGCGCCGTCGGTTATGGGTGAACAGTCAAAAATGTTGAGAGGATCAGCTACCATGGGTGCGTTTACAGCCTGTTCCAGGGTTATTTTTCTAAGAAATTGTGCTTTGGGGTTGTGGCTGCCATTTTCATGGTTTTTGACTGCCACCTGGGAAAGTATCTCCCTTTTAACCTTGTAATCATAAAGGTACCTGTTGGCCATGAGGGCGTAAATACCAGCAAAAGTTAATCCTGCCAGGCGCTCGTATTCGGTGTCACCGGATACTCCCAGCCAGTATCTGATTTTGTTGGCAGAAAGGTCGCACATTTTTTCCACGCCAGCGACTAAAACCAGATCATAGAGGCCGGAAGCCACGGCAATTATGCCCTGCTGTAAGGCAAACCCCCCCGAAGCACAGGCATTTTCTACGCGCACGCAGGGGATATCGCCCAGACCTGCTTCTTTGGCCAGCAGGGGGGCAGATTGACCTATCTGAAAGCCTCCGCAGCCTAAAGTGCCGACGTAAACCGCTTCAATAAGGCCAGCCAGATGAGGGGGTTCCACATTGGGGATGGAAGCCAGCATATCCTCATATGCCGCCAGAAACAATTCCTTTATGCTCATCTGGGGAAAAGAGCCAAAAGCCGATTGACCGCCGGCTATTACTGCTACTTCCCTCATAGACTTTTCTCCTTTCTTTCAAGCCTGTTTCACCCACTGTATTAGCTGATGTGAGGGTTACTCGCTTTTCTTGAGATACAGGCCCTCGGGATCAAGTTCTTCTCTGAGAATAGTAAGCTCTTCCTTGTTGGGAGGCCCTGTTTCTTTTAGATGAGGAGATACTTTAAGTTCCCAGCCTGTATTTTGCTGCACTTTTTCCACTGTGACGCCGGGGTGGAGGTGGGTGAGCACCATCTCACCTGTTTCATCAAACTCCAGCACGCCCAGGTCAGTGATCACTTTTTCCGGGCCTGCTCCAGGGTAGCCTTGGCGCAATCTTTCTGCCCGCCCCTGGAAAAAGCCGGGGCTGGTGTTAAAGTCCACCCGTTCCGGGAAACGCCGTTTGTTGTGGGGTATTATTACCAGCACTTTTTTGGCAAAGGTGGCTATTTCGCAGCCGCCGCCGCTGCCGCCCAGCCGGACCTTGGGGTTATCGTAGCTGCCGATTACTGTAGTATTTAAGTTGCCAAAGCGGTCTATCTGGGCACCTCCCAGGAAGCCTACGTCGATCAGCCCTCTCTGCAGGTAAAAAGCAAAAATGCTGTAAAAAGAACAGACGGAGAGGGCGCCAGTTACCAGGCAGGGATCACCGATGGAAAGTGGGAGCCGCAGAGGTTCTGCTCCAATCACCCCCGCCTCGTAAATGAGGACAATATCCGGCGCATGCAGCCGGCGGGCCAGGTTAGCAGCCAAATTAGGCATGCCAATGCCTACAAAAACGCGGCTTTTGTTTCCCAAATTTCTGGCGGCAACAACCGTCATCATTTCTGAAGGGCTGTACTTCACTTTATTCACTCCTCTAGAGATAAAC
>JAAZDU010000090.1 GCA_012512665.1 Bacillota bacterium
GCAGGCAAGCTTTCTTTTATGCCAGATCTACAAAGCATCGCTTCGTTTGTTTTAGCATCAACTATTCCCGGTATGAACAGCCATTTTTTAAAAGGGGAAAATGTTATGCACGATAGAATTTACTCCCTGGAAGAAGAGGAAAGAGTAGAACTTGGCCTGCAGGGCCTGCAGAATGACGGGAAGCTGGTTGATAACAATAACTTGGAGAGAGATGGTTTCTCTGGACAACTGCCGGAGAAGGATGATAATGAAGAGGAAAACCCTCTGGACTACCTTGCATACAGCACAGGATCTGAGCTGGAGGAAGAGCTTGGCTCCAGAGAACCCTTGGTTTTAATTTATCACACTCATGCCAGTGAGTCTTCTATTCCAGATGCGGGCAAAGCTTTTACTCAGGATCCGACAAAAACTGTTGTAGCGGCAGGGGAAGCTTTAAAAAACATTTTAGAAAACGATTATGGCATCGGCGTTATCCATCACAACAATTTTTACGATAGCGAAAGGCGCTATGCCTACCAGAAAGCCAAACAAGATCTGGAAGACATTATCTCCCTCTTTCCCTCCATAGAAATTGTGCTTGATATCCACCGGGACGGCGTGCCCCGACGTGTATCTACGCTGGAATCGAGTTCAGGCAGCATGGCAAAAATTCTTTTGGTTACAGGAACCGCCCATAAGGGCTGGCAGGAAAATCACCGTTTTGCCATGCACCTACATAACAGCCTGGAGAGCAGCAGGCCGGGCCTTTCCAGGGGAATACTAAGGCAAAATTCTGACTATAACCAGCACCTTCACCCCCGTTCCCTGATCATTGAGTTGGGAGGTCATCAAAACAGCCTGGAAGAAGTATTTGCCACGTTGCCCTATTTTGCCGAGGCGTTAGTCAAGATATTATATTAATTAATATCGTCTTGACCCCTAATATTGGCCTCAGCTCTAATAATAATTTACTACTATTGGGAAAAGGTTTTATAAAAAATTTGTAGAAAAAATTGCACTATATGTAAATGACTAAATAACCTTAACCGTATGGAGGATCTAATATGGGGGACAGTTTTAACGCTCAGGTTTTGTTGGACTTCTTAGGACATGGTGTTTTAGTGGTGGACAAGTCGGCTAAAATTATTTATGCAAACAAGTCAGCTAAAAAATTGTTTAGCAGTTTTGCAACTATTGTGTGTTATAGCAGCTATCTACACGAAATCATTCCAAGTTTAGCAAAAGAAAAGTATCCTCTTTCCTGGGAGAAGGCCGGGTTATTTGAGCTGCGCGGGCAGGATATAGTTGCTTTTGCCAGCAAATTTGCAGATAAAAAGGGCGATGAGTTATCAATCCTGGTAATACAAAAATTGGAGGAATTAGAACCACTCTACAGGGAGCTTATCATGATTAAGCAAGAATTGGAGCAAATTTTTAACAGCTCTTATGATGAAATTTTTACTACCGGGGCGGACGGTACTGCTTTAAGAGTGAGTGCCGAGGCCTGTCGTCGCCTGTATGGAGTGGAACCCGAGGAGCTTATTGGCCGCAATGTAAAGGAGCTGGAAGCAGAAGGTTACTTTCGTCCTTCGGTATACGATATTGTTATGAGAGATAAAAAACGCATTACCGTGATGCAAACAAA
>JAAZDU010000091.1 GCA_012512665.1 Bacillota bacterium
GCCACCCCAAGGCAGTGGAACTGGTTAAGAAGAATATTGATGAATTAATGCAAGATAACAGTTATTAAGGAACATGTTTTTAGTTATATATGCAGCTGCAGCCAAGCAGGCTTTCCCCCCTAGGGGGGGTTATATATTAAACAGAAGGAGGTTGTGAGATGATTATTATTGGTGAAAGAATTAACGGTATGTTTAAGGATATTGCGCAGGCTGTAAAAAATAAAGATCCCAAAGCGGTTCACGAGTGGGCGCAAAAGCAGCAAGCGAACGGTGCTGCCTATTTGGATATTAATGTTGGCCCTGCTGTGCCCATGGCAGAGAGGGTAGAAGCCATGAAGTGGCTGGTAGAGGTTACACAGGAAGCATCGGATCTTCCCCTGTGCCTCGACTCTACCAATTATGACGCTATCGAGGCCGGTTTAAAGATTTGCAAGCGCCCTGCTATGATCAACTCTGTACCAGCCGAACAGCCCAAAATGGATCGCGTTTTTCCCATGGCCAAGGAATACGGGGCAGAAGTTATTGGCCTGGCCATGAACGAAGAGGGGATCCCCAAGGATGCCGAGAGCAGGGTGGCTCTAGCTATGGAACTGGTGGCCAACGCTGATGCCTACGAATTTCCTATCGATAGCCTTTATATAGATCCTCTGGTATTGCCCTGTAACGTAGGCCAGGACCACGGCCCTGAAGTTTTAAAAACCTTGCAGCAGGTAAAACTTTTATCTGATCCTGCACCCAAAACAGTTGTAGGTTTAAGCAATATTTCCCAGGGAACTAAGGACAGGGAATTAATCAACCGCACCTTCGCTGTGATGGCGATGGCTTGCGGCTTAGATGCCGCCATTGCTGACGCTTGCGACGATGAATTTATTTCTGCTGTAGCAACGGCCCGCATCCTACTTAACATGGACATCTATTGTGATAGCTATGTCGATGTGTTCCGCCAACAAAATGCCTAGGAAGGCAGAGAATGCAGTGCCGAGGAGAAGGTAGTTAAAGAAAGGATGTGCACCCTTTCTTTAACTACCTCAACTGATGAAGGATTAAATGATCTTCTAATTTAGAAGGGAAGTGGTACACGCATGATTGTTGGTGAAAGAAAGCCCTTGGAAGAAATTTTTAGAATGGTAGAGCCTTTTCAAAAAATTTGCCTGCTTGGCTGCGGCACCTGCGTAACTGTTTGCCTGGCCGGGGGAGATAAGGAAGTGGCAGAAACAGCGGCCGCTATCTCACTGTATCGAAAGAAATCTGGCAAGCCTGTGGAGATTGTTACTAAGACTTTGCTACGGCAGTGCGAGTACGAGTATGTGGACGAATACTTGAAAGATATGCCTGAAGTTGACGCTGTTGTGTCTATGGCCTGCGGTGCTGGTGTGCAGCTGCTGGCAGAAAGGCTGCCTGAGAAGATGGTTCTTCCTGCTCTCAATACCAAATTCATAGGCTATCCCCTGGAGCAAGGGGTTTGGATGGAGAACTGCCTGGCCTGTGGCAACTGTGTTTTAGACCTCACGGGCGGCATTTGCCCCATCGCTCGCTGCTCCAAGAGTATGCTTAACGGGCCCTGCGGCGGCTCTCAGGATGGTAAGTGTGAGATCGATAAAAATATAGATTGCGCCTGGCATTTAATTTACGAACGCCTGCAGCGTTTGGGCCTGCAAGCGCGCATGGACGAGATCCAGCCTCCCAAGGATTGGTCTACATCCCATAGCGGAGGTCCGAGGAAAATAGTAAGGGAGGATGTGAGGCTAAATGGCTGAAAGCAAGCTGGCAAAAGTACTAAAGGCTGGACACTTTGCTGTAACCGGAGAGCTCGGACCTCCTAAAAGTGCTGACCTCACGCAGGTAAAAGAGCATGCCGAAAATATGCGCAATCATGTAGATGCTTATAATATTACCGACAATCAAACTGCTATTGTCCGCACTTCCAGTATCGGGGTAGGATGCATGCTGCGGCAGATGGGTCTGGATCCTGTGGTGCAGATGACATGCCGGGACCGGAACCGCATCTGTCTGCAGAGCGATCTACTGGGGGCTGCTGCCATGGGGGTTAGAAATTTTTTATGCCTTCAGGGAGACCATGCCAAATTTGGCAATGAGCCGGGAGCAAAAAATGTATATGACCTGGATTCTATGCAGCTTATCAGTGCTGTGCGCGCTATGAGAGATGACGGGGTCTTCATAGGAGGGGAGAAACTAGATCACCCTCTGCCAAATATTTTCATAGGCGCAGTGGCCAACCCCTTCGCCGATCCCTTTGAATACCGCCCTTACCGTTTGGCTAAAAAAATTGCTGCCGGTGCAGAGTTTATTCAGACCCAGTGCATTTTCGATCTAGACCGCTTTGAGAAATGGATGGAAAAAGTGCGGGAGCTGGGGCTTCATAAAAAATGTTATATTATGGGCGGTGTAACCCCTATTAAATCCCTGGGAGCAGCACGCTATATGAAGAACAATGTTTCGGGTATGATTGTCCCCGATCATATTATTGATCGCATCAAAGGAGCGAAGGATAAAAAAGAAGAGGGCATTAAGATTGCAGTGGAGACCATCCAGCGCTTAAAAGAAATTGAAGGTGTGGCCGGTGTGCATATTATGGCCATTGCCTGGGAAGAAATAGTACCTGAAATTGTGGAGAGGGCAGGGCTCTACCCGCGCCCTGCAGTTTAGGTCCCAAATTTCCCTTTTAGCTAAAGCTATCGTAAAAAAACCGCCATTTTGGCGGTTTTTTTTGTGCTAAGAAGCCGGCCCCGTAAAAACAGTGCTAAAACAGAAGGAAAAAAAGACGGCCCTCTTGAATATAAAAGGAGAAGGAGGGGAAGAAGCTGAGCAAACAATTTGTCAGAGACCTAAAAGTTGGTAATATGGTGCATTCCCAGTTCGTTGTTGTCGATATGCAGAGAAGCCAATTTAATACGCCCAACCGGGCCGGAGAACATTTTATACGCCTCACCCTGGGCGATGCCAGCGGCACCATTAAAGGAATTATCTGGGATAGCTCCATTGTCCCCCAGGATCTAAAAACCGATGCTGTTGTGTTGGTGGCAGGAGAGGTAACAGAGTATTACGGGCTGCAAGTGGTTGTTTCCTGCCTGCAGGTGTTGGATAAAAGCAAAGTAAACAGAAGTTACCTGCAACCCTCCTCAAGCTATGACCCTGAAGAAATGTGGCGTAAGCTTCAGCTAAAAATAGAGCAATTAATACAAAATCCAAAACTGCTAGAATTATGGCAACATATTTCTTCCCAGCAGGAGCTGATAGAAAAATTTAAGTTGGCTCCAGCTGCCCGCTCTGTTCACCACTATTACCTCAGCGGGCTGTTGGAACACACGCTGGAGGTAGTATATTTTTGCGAAAGCATTTGCCGGCTTTACCCGAAGCATATTGATCCCTCCCTCTTGATTTTGGGCGCCGCTCTTCACGATTTAGGAAAAGTGGAGGAATATGACCTGGACAGCTATTCTTTTCAGTTAACCGATAAAGGGAAGCTAATTGGACATATTATACTGGGAAAGACAATTGTTGACAAAATGGTAGAAGAGATGAAAGACTTCCCTGCTAATCTTAAGCTGGCGCTGGACCATATGCTCTTAAGTCACCATGGTCAAAAAGAATGGGGCTCGCCAGAGGTCCCTAAAACCGCTGAAGCTTTTGCTCTTTTTCATGCCGATCTTTTAAGTGCCCGTTTAAGGCAATTTACGCAAATTATGGAGAGCGAAAGCAAAAGAAATTCAAGTTGGTCTTCCTGGGATCGCTTTTTAGAGAGAAGTATTTACCTGGGTACGAAGGATATTATTGCTAATGTTAAGGAAAAATAAGAAAAAGTATGAAGGAAATTCCCTGCTTTTTGAAGAATGCAAAAGTAGTAAGTAAAATGGATCTTTTTTGATTGAGGCGATAAAAATGGTTAAACATAATTCAAATGTTGTCCCTTTTTTAAGGGATGCAGCTTATTATTATCAAAAAGGCAGTTATTATTATAGAAAAAACAGGATGGATAAAGCCCTTCTTTATTTCCAAAAAACAATAGATGTGGAACCTGACAATCCCGTAAACCATTATAACCTTGCCTGTCTCCTGAGCAAATTAGGCAGGCTGCAGGAAGCAAACAATATTTTCAAAAACATTGTTGATTATTTGGATCCAGGTTTGACAGAATGCTATTTTTTAATGGCTATTAATTACGGCCTGGAAAATGAGATAGAAAAAGCCTGTTATTATCTCAGCCAGTACCTGCATTTTGAGCCTGAGGGGGAGATGGCACCCGAGGCCTATGAGCTTCTCTTGACCCTCACAGGTGATGATGGTTATTACGAGCAAGAAGATTTGGAGTATATTGTTAAAAATAACTCCAGGAATAGGAAGAATGAGGATGACCGTTTAGGGAAAACACTGCAGAGGGCTCTTTATACGGCTCCTGATGAATTAAAAGAAGAGATCATACGTTTTTACGGCTACCTTGGCAATAAGGAGGCAAAAGAAAACCTGCTGCGCTTTGTGCGCAATCCATGGGTAAAAAACCGCTTGCGCCAGACGGCCCTTCTTATCTTAAAAAACTTTGGTGTGAAAGGCCCAGTCAAAGTCTATATGGATGGGCAGTTAAGGGAGGTAAATCTTGCCTATTATCCCGTGGCTGCCCCCTACTGGGAAAAAAAATGGCAGCAGGTGCTGGATTGTGCCATCGAAAATATGCGGCAGACCAGTTCATATGATGAAGGTTTCTATGAGGACCTGCAGGCCATTTGGATTGACTATATCAATGCCGTCTATCCCAATGTGCCGCAGGTGCGAAAGGTAGAAACCTGGGCGGCTGGTTTAGAATACTCCCTGGCGCGTTTTCACTTTTTAAATCTGACGCAGGAAGAACTGGCGAGGGAATACAGTGTTTCTTCTGCCAGCGTTGCCGCCAAGTATAAAGAAATTAACCGTGCCCTGAACCTTGATTACAAGGCATACCGCAACATGCTCCTCTACCTGAAGGAGAAGAATGAAGAGGAGGAATAGCCTATTACACCTGTAGCTATTTTAATAGCAATTTAAGTGCATTTTAATCGAACAATACCTGCTGCCAGAGCGCACGAACTTTCTCCGGAGGAAGAGCCTGACCCAGGTAATAGCCTTCGACCCAGATCTCAAAATGGAGGTGCGCTCCATTTTTAGTCCCTGCTACTGCATCGCTGGTACCTGAATTACCAATAGTTCCTATGAAGTCGCCCGCCTGGATTTTAGCTCCCGGAGAAAGCTCTTCATTAACTTCGCAGAGGTGAGCATAGCGGGTAATTATCTCATCACGGTGCTGGATCCAGACCTGCCTGCCCCTGAGCTTGTCAAGGTCTTCTTCGGGAGTATATCCCAGTTCCTCAGTTCTCCGCAGCATCTCCTCTCTTTCTGCCGGGGTTAGCTCTTGATAATCATGATCTATGCGCAAAACAGTTCCTTCGGCAGCAGCGTAAACGGGCGCACCAAAATAAATATCAACACCGCAGTAGCCGTTATAAAAGTCAAGCCCTTCATGGATACCATTGCGGTAAGTCCTGGGAGCCCCGGGCAGTTGAGTATCCCTGCTAGATATTTTGGCGCCAGGTATGGGGCTTTGCAGGAAAGAAAACTGCTCGACCATCTCCAGCCAGGGTAAAGGAGTTATGTATTCTTCTTCAGAGGGTTTGTTTTTATTACCATTGTTCCCGGATTCATTATTGCTGCGATTGTTTTCTTGCATCTTTTCACCGGCCTCCTCCGGAGGTATGCTGTTTTCTTCTTCCTCTGAAGGTTTTTTTTCTTGTTCGTGATTATTTTCGAACTTTTCTTCCAGGTTTGCTTCGGGTTTACCGGGGCCAGAAACCTCCTCAGCAGGGGAATTGGAACATCCGGCGAGCCCGGCAATCACAATAATTAATAATGCGTATAAAGCTGACTTTAGAACCGCTTTCTTTGCTGCTAGCAATAAAACCGCTCCTTCCCAGTGAAAACGTTTTTTTACATATTACCAGATAAAGAAAGAAAAAAAAATAAAAGGTGATCATTTATGTATAATTTACAGCCAAAAAAACACTATGAGGCGGCTTTATTAGCTATAAAAAAAGAATTTTCCAGCAAAGATCCTCAGCTGATGGCAGAATGTTCTGGCGCGGTATGGCATGATGGTATACTAAAGGTCATTTATTGCGGTCAACCCGTTTCTGTTAGTTACCCTGATGGACAGGTTTCCCTGCAAGAAGATCTGCTCAGCCACGAGGAAGAAATTGTTATTCTGCAATACCTGACTTGGGCAAAGGGGCTGCCTCCGCGGGGGCGCTGGCTTTCTTTTAGGGAGCTTAAGGGCGGCTACAACCACTGGGTGCCCTTTCAAAAAGAGATCTTATTTCCCCTGGCCTCTGCCTACCATGGCCGGGCGGAAGAATTTAAAAGGCAAATATTGCGCTCCAAGGGAGAACTGGTTGAGCAAGGAGACGCAGGCGGCATAGTGTACGTCCTGCCCAAAATGCCCCTTTACTATTTACTTTGGAACGGCTCCGCGGATCAGCCGCCGCGCTCTTCCATACTTTTTGACCAGGTGGCGGAAACATACCTGCCCACTGCTTCTTTATACGTCATGGCCATTGAGGCCACTAAAAAAAATTTTTTTACCGGAGATCGGGGTAAAAAATGATTGACTTTCTGGAAGAATTAGAGGATCTATATAGAAATAGAATTATATAGAAAAAAAAATGACGGCGGCAGTTTATAGGGAAAAGGAGCAAAAAAAGTGAAATTCACAATTAAAGGCGGCTATCTTGTTGACCCGCTAGCAGGCAAAGAAGGCTTTTATGATCTCCTTATTGAAGACGGATTTGTAAAAGGGCTGGCACCCTGCCTGCCGGCAGGAGAGGGCCCCGTTCTGGACTTAAAGGGCAAGGCCATTTTGCCAGGGCTGGTAGATATGCATTGCCACCTGCGAGAGCCCGGCTTTACTTACAAAGAAGATATAGCTTCCGGTTCTGCCGCTGCGGTAGCGGGAGGTTTTACTGCTGTGGCCTGCATGCCCAACACAGAGCCCGTCCTGGACAATGAAGAAACAATTGCTTTTGTTCTGGAAAAAGCACGAAAAGTAAACCTGGCGCGGGTCATCCCTTTTGGCGCCTTGACAGAAAAGCAGCAGGGGAAGAAACTTGCCCCGCTGGAAAAGCTGGCGGAGGCAGGTTGCCGCGGTTTTTCTGATGACGGGCGCCCTGTTGCTAATGCCAGCCTGGTTTACCAGGCTTTACAAAAATTACATGAGCTGGCTCTGCCGGTGATCAGCCACTGCGAAGATCCGGATCTAGCAGCAGGCGGTGTTGCCCATTTAAGCAGCCAGATGCAAAAAAAAGGTCTGCCTGGTATCCCTGTTGCTGCGGAGAGTATAATGGTGGCCAGGGATATCCAACTTGCCCGGGAGACTGGAGGCTGGGTCCATATTGCCCATGTGAGCGCAGCCTCTTCAGTCAGCCTTATTGCCGCAGCCAGGGCGAATGGTATAAGGGTAACGGCTGAGGTTACACCCCACCACCTCCTTTTAAGCCAGGAGGATGTTTTTCCTGAACAACCCAATACCAAGGTTAACCCTCCCCTGCGGGACCTTTCAGATCGCCAGGCTTTACAGCAGGCCCTTCAAGAGAGAATAATTGATATTATTGCCACCGATCACGCTCCCCACGCCCCTTTTGAAAAGGAAAAAGATTTTCTGACCGCACCTTTTGGTATGATCGGTTTGGAGACAGCCCTGCCCCTGTTGCTGACCATGTCCTCCAGGCAGGGCTGGCCTTCACTGCGGGAGCTGGTTCTATACCTATCCGCCCGCCCCGCGCAGCTTTTAAAGCTTAAAGCCGGCACTCTTCAGCCGGGGTACCCTGCCGACCTTACTGTTGTAGATCTTAAGCGCCGGGGTATAATAAAGGCTGACTGCTTTCACTCCAAAAGTATGAATTCGCCATTTTTAGGCTGGGAATATGAGGGCAAGCCATGTTTGACTATGGTCCAGGGGCAAATTAAAATGTTGGAGGGAAAAGTTGGTGAAAACATCCCTTTGCCATAATATAGTTATTGTAGATAGTAAGCCTTTGGCACGGGGGCAACATTTTTTAAGCTTAAAGGCTCCTGAACTGGCTGCGGCTGCCAGGCCGGGGCAGTTTATCCATATCCGCCTGCCGGGGGAGGGAATGGACCCCTTTTTAAGGCGCCCCTTAAGCATTGCAGCTGCTTTCCCCGCTCAAGGCACAATACTTCTTTTTTTCCGCCTGACAGGCAGGGGAACCGCTGCTCTTGCCCGCTTGCAAAAGGGCCAGCTCTTGCATTGCCTGGGCCCTTTAGGCAAGGGTTATTCCTGGCCTTCCGCCAAGCAAAAACCCTTGCTGGTGGCAGGAGGCATTGGCGTGGCGCCCCTGTGGTTTTTGAAGCAGGCCCTGCAGAGGAAAAAAATACCCTTTTATTTTTTTTGGGGAGCTTCTTCTGTGGATCACTTTTTTTACCTGCATGATTTTAATAGCAAAAAAGAGCTATTAGTTCTGGCAACTGATGACGGCAGTGTTGGCTATCACGGGCCTATAACAAAGCCTGTAGAATTATTCCTGCAGAACAAGCAGGGTGATGTAAAAATTTATGCCTGCGGTCCGGTGCCCATGCTCAAAAGTTTACAAAGAATAGCACTGCACTATGGCGCTTCCCTGGAAATATCCCTGGAGGAGAGAATGGCCTGCGGAATTGGTGCCTGCCTGGGCTGTGCTGTCAGGGTAAAAGCAGCTGATGATCATCAGAGCAGCTGCCACTACAGCAGGGTATGTGCTGACGGACCTGTTTTTAAGGGAGAGGAGGTTATTCTAAGTGACGAGCCTGGAAGTTAAATTAGGCCCTTTAAGCTTAAAAAACCCGGTGATGGCAGCCTCCGGTACCTTTGCTTTTGGCAGGGAATATTCTTCCTTTTTTTCTCTCAAGCTTTTAGGGGGCCTGGTGACCAAGGGCATTACTCTTAGGCTCCGCCCTGGAAACCCTCCTCCCAGGATAGTAGAAACCCCAGCCGGCTTGTTGAATTCGGTGGGCCTGCAAAACCCCGGCCTGCATGGCTTTCTCCAGGATGAGTTACCTTTTTTACAGCAGATTGGTGTTCCCATCATTGCCAATATAGCCGGGGAAACAATAGAGGAATATGAGGCTCTGGTTGAGGGCCTTTTGCCCAGTGGTACCCTGGCAGCTATTGAATTAAATGTCTCCTGCCCCAATGTCTCTAAAGGCTGCCTTTCCTTTGGAGCAGACCCCAGATCCCTTTATCAGCTTGTAACAAGGATCAGGAAGCTCTGCCCCTTGCCTTTAATCGTAAAGCTAACCCCCAACGATATCGATATTACCGAAGCTGCCAGGGCAGCTGAAGCAGCGGGGGCTGATGTCCTGTCATTAATTAATACCCTTAAGGGCATGGTTATTGATATTGAAAAGAAAAAACCATTTTTTCACCTAAAAATAGCTGGCCTTTCAGGTCCAGCCGTTCGGCCAATAGCTGTTCGCATGGTCTGGGACACTTTTAAAGCAGTAAAGATCCCTCTCATTGGCATGGGTGGTATTACGAACTATGCAGATGCCCTTCAATTCATCATGGCCGGTGCCTCTGCTGTGGCGGTTGGCTCTGCCAATTTTGTTGATCCACTTACTATTCCCAGCATAGTGGAGGGAATAGAGCGCTACCTGAAAGAGCAGGGTTATAGCAGCCCAAAAGATCTTTGCGGCATTGCTCACCAGTAAAAGAAGTCTTTTTTGCAACTTTGAAAGGAGGCAACATTATGATGGAAGCAGCAAAGAAAATAATAATTGCCCTTGATACAGCTTCCCAGGAGAAGGCACTTCAGCTGGCCAGCCTGCTCAAATCGCAGGTCGATTATTTTAAAGTCGGCCTGGAGC
>JAAZDU010000092.1 GCA_012512665.1 Bacillota bacterium
CCCCAAGAGGCCTCGCCTCTGAAGCCCCCTTGCCTTCACTGCTGGCAGCTTTCCTGACAGGTTTTTTCTTGCCCTCCTTGGCCAGGGAAATATACTGGCGCGGCCTTCTGCAGACCACCCTGGAACGCTCATTGGGCCTTTGGTGGGCAATACTGGCCACAGCCCTGCTGGCAGGATTTTCAGCCCTTTTGACCAGGTATTTTTGCCACGCGCACTTTCTATCCTTTCCCTACCTGTGGCTGGAATTTTTTCTGCTGGTACCTTTAAAAGCAGTTATTTTAGGCTTTTTTTACAGCCGCACCCGCAACGCCTGGGGCGGCGCCTTCCTGCAAGCCATGCTGCTCTTCCTCCCCCTTTACCTGCGCTTTTAAAAAAAGGAACCCTTTATCAGGGTTCCTGGAAAATTAGTAATGTATTATTTAATTAATTCTTATATTCCATCATTCCATCGCCCTCGTACCGTGCTTTCTGCTACCATAATTTGCCGGTTACAGTAGGTATATCCCCCTGCCAGCCAGGAGAAAGCACTTTTTTAATTAGTTTCCCCAGCCCAAAAAGGGCAGCGGTATAGACAGGGATAGTGACCACATTTTGAATAATGCGGGTAGGCACGGTGACCAGGCGGCTAATCCCAAACAGAGTTTCCAAAAAGTAAGGGAGCAGGATAATATCTGCTAAGACAAGGGTAACTGCCGTAGCCAGGAACAGGGAAAAAATACCTACCTGCTTCCTTCCCCTGGAAGTAGCCAAAATAATTAGTCCTGGAATTATTCCCCTTAATGCTGCGGCGAGAGTGAAGTGAGGCATATAGGCCCCCTGGGGGCTGATAAAGAATCCTAGCATGTCCCCTAATGCCCCCACTATACTTCCCGCCAGAGGGCCGAAAAAAACTCCGGCAAAAATGACTGGCAGCGAGCCAAACCCGATGCGAAAGGCCTCGGCTCCTCCCAGGGGAATCCTTATGCTGAAAACCCGCGATAAAATTATATTCAAAGCAACGAGCAGTGCAAGGCGGCATAAAAGTTGGGTATTAAATTTCATAAAAAACACCTCCTTTCTCTTGATATAGGGCAGGCTGCCACATTCAAGAGAAAGGAGGTTTTCTTCACTTCACCCTTGCCTGGGCAGCGGAGGCGGCGCCATACCGCAGTGTACCCTTTAAAGGACAACTTTCGTCTAAGGGCAACTTCCCATCCCTTAGCACTTTACGCATGACGCCTACTCTGCCACAAGTTATTTATTATTATGATGTTTACTTAAAACAGGTCTTAGAACAAGCCTTTGACCTTACCGGTTTCCACATCTACATCAACGCGGCGGAAAGCAGGGTTAGATGAAGTTCCGGGCATAAGAGAAATGGTACCAGCCACGGGGACTACAAAACCAGCTCCACCGTAAGTTAGGATATCCCGTACAAAAAGCTTCCAGCCTTTGGGAACGCCTTTAATGTTGGGGTTATCGGACAAACTGAGGTGGGTCTTCACCATACAGGTTCCCAGTTTCTTAATTTCAGGATCTTTTTCCATTCTTTCCGCTTTAGCCAGGGCCTCGGGGCTGTATTCTACACCGTCAGCACCGTATACCTCCTTAGCAATAAGCTCAATGCGCTGCCTGAGCGGTGTATCCAGCTCATACAGGTACTTAAATTCAGTGGGCTCATTGCAGGCTTCAATAACGGCATCAGCCAGTTCTTCCGCCCCGTCACCGCCGTACTGCCAGTGCTTGGAGAGGGCTACGCGGGCACCGGCAGCTTCAGCAATGCGCCTGATGGCCTTGATCTCATTCTCGGTGTCGGTATGGAAAGCGTTAATGCAGACCACGGGGTTAATGCCCGCCTTCTTAATGGTATTAATGTGGTGCACCAGGTTTTCGCAGCCTTTCTCCACCCATTCCACGTTTTCCTGCTGGTAGACGGGATCAATGGGCTTACCGGGAACTGGCACAGGTGCGCCCCCGTGGCACTTAAGTGCCCTCACGGTAGCAACCAGCACAGCGCAGTGGGGCCTTAGGCCGGACATGCGGCACTTTAGGTTCCAGAATTTCTCAAAACCAATATCTGCTGCAAAGCCGGACTCCGTTATCACGTAGTCGGCAAGTTTAAGGGCCAGCCTGTCAGCTACGATAGACGACTGCCCAATTGCTATATTGGCAAAGGGGCCGGCGTGGACAAAGACGGGTTGCCCCTCCAAGGTCTGCAGGAGGTTGGGGTTAAGGGCATCTACCATCCAGGCCGTCATGGCGCCGTCTACTTCCAGGTCCCTGGTGGTAATCGGGTTGCCTTTCTTGTCATAGGCTACCACTATTTTACCCATGCGCTCCCGCATGTCTTTGAGGTCCTTGGCCACAGACAGGATGGCCATCACCTCGGAGGAGACGGCGATGGCAAAGCCTGATTGCATCATAAAGCCATCCGTTTTGCCCCCCAGGCCAATGATGATATTGCGCAGAGCCTGGGCACAAAAGTCAATTACCCATTTGAATTCCACGTTGCGGGGGTCAATATCCAGCCTCCTCAGGTTCCGCTTGCTTAAAAAAGCATCGCTGTAATTAAATTCGTGCTGCATACGGGAGGTCAGGGCAACCATAGCCAGGTTATGGGCATTCATAACAGCGTTAATATCGCCTGTCAAGCCCAGGGAGAAGGGTGTTAAAGGAATACACTGCGAAAGCCCCCCACCTGCTGCAGAACCCTTAATGTTCATCGTAGGGCCGCCAGAAGGCTGGCGAATAGTGGCGATCACACTTTTGCCTTTTTTACCCAGGCCCTGGGTCAAGCCCATGGTAGAAGTGGACTTACCTTCTCCTAAGGGGGTGGGAGTGATGGCAGTTACATCTATGTACTTGCCATCGGGCTTATCCTTGAGGCGCTCAAGAACTCTTTTAAAGTCAACTTTAGCCACATAGTGCCCATGCGGTAACAGCTCTTCTTCCTCAAGGCCCATTTCTTCAGCCAACTGGTACACTTTTTTCATTCTCGATTCTGCTTCTTCAGCAATTTCCCAATCGGCATGTTTGGTAGGATCCAATACCATTTAATCGACCTCCTAATATATAATTTTGCAAGGGTTTGTTCCAAATCTCTTAACTTGACAAGTGGTATTTCTACGAATCAGGTAAAATGTCCTGCAAAAATTCGTAAGCTTAGTAATTTTTAATAATTCACATTCTTTTGTCAGTTTATTTCTTTTTCCTTGCTGTTGCACAATCTTTCACAGGCTCAAACTGAGTTAAGGCTGCTTCAAGCCTTCATGAAGCAGCCTTAAGATTTGCATTTATATATTATCTATATTATATTGTTTAAGTCTCCTGCTGTGGTTTCCCGTGGAAATCGCCTCTATCCGGCCTAAAGACAAGCCTAACCTTATTTTTCTGTGCTTCTTCTGCTGCCTTCCTCTCTTCTTCTTCCTCCCGCCTCTTTTCTTCTTCCTTCCGCTTTTCCCTTTCTGCATAGAGTTCTTCCAGGCTCCTGTCCTCCATGAGAGCAGCGATCTCCTCGGCATCAAGGGTTTCCTTTTCCACAAGGGTTTGTGCCAAAAGTTCCAGCTTTTCCCTATTATTGACAATGACTTCCCTGGCCATCTCGTAGCATTTATCGATGGTGCTGCGAATTTCCTTATCTATGGCCTTGGCTATCTCCTCGCTGAAATCCCGGTCTCTGCCCAGGTCTCGTCCCAAAAAGACCTGGCTTTGCTTGCGCCCCAATGTTATCGGGCCCAGTTCTTCGCTCATACCGTACTCCATAATCATCTGGCGCACAATTGAGGTGGCCCTCTCCAGATCGTTCTGGGCACCGGTGCTTACCTCATTAAGCACCACTTCTTCTGCCACCCGCCCGGCCAGCAAAGTAGCTACACGAGCTAAAAGTTCCGTCCTGGTCATGTAGTAGCGGTCTTCTTCAGGCAGCATTAACGTATAGCCGCCGGCCCGGCCGCGGGGAATAATAGAAACCTTGTGCACCGGATCTGTATTAGGCAGGAGATAGCCTACCATGGCATGGCCAGCTTCGTGGTAGGAAACTAGTTTTTTCTCAAAGTCACTTATTATCCGGCTTCTCTTTTCAGTGCCTGCAACCACCCTGTCAATGGCCTCTTCCATCTCTGCCATGTAAATTTTGCGCTTGGCACGCCTGGCTGCCAGCAGGGCAGCCTCATTAATAACATTCTCCAGATCGGCACCGGTAAAACCTGGGGTCCTCCTGGCCAATACTTTTAAATCTACTCCCCCAGAAAGAGGTTTCCCCCTGGCGTGAACCTTAAGGATCTCTTCCCGCCCCTTGACATCGGGATAATTAACGGTTATCTGGCGGTCAAAGCGTCCTGGCCGCAGGAGTGCAGGGTCCAGGATGTCGGGCCTGTTGGTGGCAGCTAAAATAATAATGCCCTCGTTGACATCAAACCCGTCCATCTCTACCAAAAGCTGGTTTAAGGTCTGTTCCCTTTCGTCATGCCCCCCACCCAGGCCGGCTCCCCTCTGGCGGCCGACCGCATCTATTTCATCAATAAAAACAATACAGGGCGAGTTTTTCTTGGCATTCTCAAAGAGATCCCTCACCCGGGAGGCGCCAACACCAACAAACATCTCTACAAAATCAGAACCGCTGATACTAAAAAAAGGTACGCCCGCTTCTCCGGCGACAGCGCGCGCCAGCAGGGTCTTGCCTGTTCCAGGAGGCCCAACTAAAAGCACGCCCTTGGGTATGCGGGCACCCAGTTCAAGGAACTTTTTGGGATTTTTTAAAAACTGCACTATTTCTTCCAGCTCTTCCTTTTCCTCGTCGGCCCCTGCAACCTCATTGAAAGTTACCTTTTTTTTGCTGCCCTCGTGGAGCCTGGCTCGGGACTTACCAAAATTCATGACCCGGCTGCCACCGCCCTGGGTTTGCTGCATAAAAAAGAAGAATAC
>JAAZDU010000361.1 GCA_012512665.1 Bacillota bacterium
CATAGGCAAACCCGTTGATAATGGTCTGGGCCGGCCCCAAAATGGCATTGTTGCCCAGGGCACCCCTGGCCAAGTCACAGGCATGCATGGAGCCTCCCTTGCCCTTACAGAGGCCTGTCACCTTGCCATAGAGCTCAGCCATCAGCGCACCGGGATCGCATCCCCGGCAGAGGAGGACACCATGCTCCCTGTGGGTGGCACCGATGATGTCGCCATCCTCCAGATGGAAGCATGTCCCTGCCATACAGGCTTCCTGGCCGATACCAAGGTGAATAAACCCTGGCAGCACACCCTTGGCAAACAGCTCCGAAACCCTCTCCTCAAAGAGCCTGATTAACCACATCTCACTGTACAGCCTGATCAAATCATTGTTGGTTAACTCCACGGTATTCCCTCCTTGTTGAATTTGTCGTTGCCAGGTTGGAGAGCATCTTCCCTCCCTTCTCCTCCCCCACCCGGACCAGAACCCTGTCTCCCTCGCCTTCCTCCCATTTACTGTTAATAGATTTTATGCCAGATTTGCTAAATAATGCTATGATTTATCCACCATACGGAGGCATATATGCAGCACTTTATGCCCTTTTTGTATGTATTCTATGAATATTTGTATTTTCCTCTTTTATTATAATTTTTGTTATTTTATTTTTATTCCTAACTATCTGCAGCCTAGCCCCTGGGCAAATAAAAAGGCATCCTAGCGAATAGCACGCAGGATGCCTTGGCGCTAATTCTTATTTCTGTTGTCCCCCACTGTTCCCCCTTTTCTTAAAACAGCCGCCAACCTTCGGGTCGAAGGGCAATCTGTGCTTGTTGGGCTCGAGTGAGTATATCTAGAAGTTTATCCCTATCTTTATTTAAAGTACCCTTCAAACTCAAATAATTGGAAGGATGGTTGCTTCGGAACACACAGTCACTAAGTTCAACATTTTCCAGCATCAATTTAGTTTCATCAATTACTTCATTGGGTTGCAGTAGGACAAATTCTCCCCGCCTGACCTGCTTGTAAAGGGCAGTGCCCTCTTCCACCAGCAGGGTCAGCAAGGCAAAATACTCGGGATCAATGGCGCTGATAACCCGGGCACTTTCTACAGCATGTTCCTCCCAGAATTCTTTACCACCCAGACCAGAAATAATCATACATGATAACTGAAATCCTGCACCCCGGGCCCTTTGCCCCGCCCTTATCATTTCTTCCGGAGTAACACCCTTCTTTACATTTTGCAAAACCCGTGGGCTGCCACTTTCTACACCCAGATAGAGCATAGTAAGACCGGCTTTTCTTAATGTGAGCAATTCATCCTCCCCTTTAGCCAACAAATCCTTTGGCCCGGCATAACAAGTAACCCTTTCCAAGTCTGGAAACCCAGCATATAACCGCTGCAAAATATCCTTTAGCTGCCTGGTCTCCATGGCCAGGGCATTGCCATCGGCCAAAAAAATTCTGCTAGCATGGGGATAAGCATTCTTTGCCCAATTTATGTGTTCCTCAATTTCCTGCGGCGTCTTCACCCGGTATTTTTTTGTCTTGTACATGTAACAGAAGGTGCATTTGTTATGGGAACAGCCCAGGGTTATTTGTAAAATTAAACTTTTTGCTTCACTGGGGGGCCTGTACAGGGGGAAATCATATACCATTAAAAACCCACCTCTTTTATCCCTTGTAATAGGTTGGGAAGATGGCTATAATAGGGCTTAATTAAAGTATACACCATACAGAACATAAATCGAACCGCCTTTAATTAGCTGTGATAGGGAAGGGATGGGCAAGACCATAAATTAAAAATATAAAAAGAGGAGGAACTCCACCTGAAGCTCCTCCTTCTATAGCCACCTTATTTTCCAAAAAGGAGTTGCAAACTCCTAACTAGAGCATCCCTTCCCTATTCTAATACCTTCCTAATTCCAGCAATGATGTCATCCTCATTGCGGATCCAGTGATCTTCCAGTACCGGTGAGAAGGGGATGGGGGTGTCGGGAGCACAAACCCGCTCAGGCGGTGCCTCCAGGTAATCAAAGGCCTCTTCCACAATCATCAGGCCGATTTCCGCCATGATATTGCCGGTCTTCGGTGCCTCATTGACCAGGACTACCCGCTTGGTCTTCTTCACCGA
>JAAZDU010000093.1 GCA_012512665.1 Bacillota bacterium
AAGCGGTTATTACCAATATACCTTCTGAAGAAGAAGCGTATAACATTGCTCTTATGCTCAGGACAGGCGCTCTTCCGGTCGAGCTGGTTGAGTTGGAGACAAGATCGGTTGGCCCCATTTTAGGTGAAAATGCTTTGGGTTTAAGCATTACTGCTGGTATGCTCGGTCTTTTACTGGTCTTTTTATTTATGTTGTTCTACTATCGTTTTGCCGGCTTGGTAGCAGGGATCAGTCTGATTGTTTACCTGGCCCTGGTGTTTGCCGTTTTAGGCGCCTTGGAGGCGACTTTAACCCTGCCCGGGATAGCTGGGCTTATACTTTCTATCGGGATGGCTGTTGATGCTAACGTTATCATTTATGAACGCATAAAAGAAGAACTTAAAGCGGGCAGAACTATTTTTACCTCGGTTAATGCCGGTTTTGAAAGGGCATTGAGAGCCATTATAGATGCCAATATCACCACTGCTATTGCTGCTCTGGTCCTTTTTTTGGTCACTAGTGGAACTATCAAGGGGTTTGCCCTGGTGCTGCTGATTGGCATTGTGGCCAGTATCATTACAGCTGTTTTGTTAACGCGCTACCTGCTGAGACTGGCTGCCCGCAGCAAGCTTATTAAAAGCCCCGCTTACCTGGGTTTAAGGAGGTCTTAAAGTGTCTTTTGTAAAAGTAAGATTTTGGGCTTTTCTTTTTTCTGCCCTCTTAATCTTGGCGGGCATTGTGTCCCTGGCAGTCCAGGGCCTTAACCTGGGAATTGATTTTACCGGGGGGACAATCATCCACCTGGATTTAAAAGAAAATTATTCTATGGGCGAAGTGCGGGCGCTACTGGCTCAATATGACCAGGAAGGTGCTTCTTTACAAAGAGTTGGTCATAATGATAACGGCCATGAATTAATTATAAAAGCTCCCCACATTTCAGAGGCGCAGCGGTTGGACATTATAAATGCCTTTAGAGATTCTTTTCCTGCCATGACGGCGGAAGATGTTCTGCAGGTTGATAATGTGGGTCCTGTTATCGGCAAAGAGCTTACCCGCGAAGCTTTTTTGGCCCTTGCCCTGGCAGCTGCCGGCATGCTCCTTTATATTACTATCCGTTTTGAGTTCAAGTTTGCCTGTTCAGCCGTCTTAGCCCTGCTGCACGATGTCCTTATCATCGTTGCCTTTTTTTCTTTTTCCCAATGGGAAATAAATAGCCCCTTTATTGCTGCTGTTCTCACCATTATTGGCTATTCTATTAATGATACTATCGTTATATTCGATAGAGTACGAGAAAATATGAAGCGGGAAAGGGGAAGAGACTTAAGGGAGATTGTGGACGACAGCATTTCACAAAGCCTCTCGAGATGCATTAATACTTCTTTAACTACCCTTTTTGTTTTGCTTTCTCTTTTTGTTGCCTTTAGTTTCTTTGTCGGTGGTATAAATCTTAAGGTTTTTGCCCTGGCCTTGCTCATTGGTATTGTGAGCGGCACTTATTCTTCCATTTTTATTGCGGCACCTTTCTGGTATTCCTGGAAAGAGTGGGAAAAAAAGCGCAGCCGCGGTTATAAAACTGCATAAAGCTAAAAAGCCTGGGTGCAAGTGAAAGAGCCCAGGCTTTTTAAAATTGTTATAGCAGGAATCAGAGCTTATTTTGGCGAAAATTGTGGTTAAGTTGTAAGTCAGGGAGTGAAGCCAAATCCAATTGCGTGAAGCTATGAAAAATAGTTGCTGTAAAGTAAATGTTCAACCTCAATCGGAGCTTGTAAAGACTATAAGCCGCCAGCTTAATATTTTACCACCGCTAGCCCAGGTCCTTGTAAACCGCGGCGTAGAGAACCTGGAAGAGGCGCGCCGCTTTTTGTATCCCGACCTAAGCTACTTACATGATCCTTTTTTGCTAAAGGATATGGATAAAGCTATAGAAAAAATTTGGTCTGACCTGAAAAATGGCAGGAAAATCCTGGTTTATGGCGATTATGATTGCGACGGTATAACGGCCACCGCCTTGCTGGTTAAGGCCTTGCGGCACTTGGGGGGGGATGTTGATTATTACCTCCCGCATCGTATTGAGGAAGGCTATGGTTTACATAAGAATGCACTACAGGATATAATAAAGAAGGGTTTTGAGACACTTATTACTGTTGATTGCGGCATTACTTCTCTGGAAGAGGTAACCCTGGCAAATGCCGAGGGGATTTCTGTTATAGTAACAGACCACCATCAACCTTGCGGCCAGCTGCCGCCAGCCCTGGCCGTCATAGACCCTTGGCGCCAGGACTGCACGTATCCATGGCAAAAATTGGCCGGGGTAGGTATTGCTTTTAAAATGGTGCAGGCGTTAAGAGGGTTGGGAGATTGCGGAGACGAGAGTGAGTACCTTGATTTAGTGGCTCTGGGTACAATTGCAGACCTGGTCCCTTTACTGGGGGAGAATAGAGTCCTTGTTAAACACGGTTTGGAACAGTTGTCTCGCCGCACGCGCCCGGGCTTAAAAGCGCTGCTTAATCTGTGCAGCGTTAACCAGCAGGAACCCATTACCGCCTGGCAGGTTGCCTTTTTGATAGCTCCCCGCCTCAATGCTGCAGGGCGCATGGATAATGCCTCTCCTGCTCTGCAGCTGCTTCTGACAGAGGAGGAGACGGAGGCTGTTGAGCTAGCTAATTATTTACATGCAGAGAATGAACGACGGCAAGCAATGGAGCAGAGAGTGCTTAAAGATGCCAGGGAGATGTCTGAGCAGGTTGACCCTGAAGAACAGGTGCTTGTCCTGGCCAGGGATGGCTGGCATCCGGGAGTGCTTGGTATTGTTGCTTCCCGTATTACGGAGTTATATCATAAGCCGTCCATTCTTATTGGTTTTCAGGAAGGAATAGGGAAAGGCTCTGCCCGCAGTACGGAGGGTTTTAATATAATAGAAGCTTTAAACGTTTGCAGCCGCTACCTGGAGGCTTATGGTGGACACGAGATGGCTGCAGGGCTTTCCATTCAAAAGGAAAACCTCTCTTCTTTCCGGCAGGCTATTAACAAGCTATCCAAAGGAGAAAAAACTACTGCTGTTGACCCCCTGGCACGGGTGGATGCAAGTCTGCTACCCCAGGATATTACGCTGGAGCTTGGCAGGCAGTTGAGGCTACTGGAGCCCTTTGGCTTCGACAACCCGCGCCCTCTTTTCTATAGCGCTGGCTGGAAATTAAGGGGGAGCCGTTTTGTTGGCAAAAAAAAGAACCATCTAAAGATGTATTTAGAAAAGGATGGCTGCTTGGTGGAGGCTATTAAATTTTCTAAAAATAGTGCACAGCCTCTTACCGTTACCCCTGGCAGAGTAATGGACTTTTCCTTTTATTTAGGCTCGCAGCTCTACCAGGGGAAGGAATATCTCAGTATGGAGCTTAAAGACATCTTCTTTAGCGACGAAATAAAGGGGCAAAAGATTTTGCTTTTTGATAGGCGGGGCCTTCCTGAAAAAAATTCTTATTTGAAGGAGCTACCCCTTTCTACATCGCTGATTTTTGTTAACACCAGGTTCAGGGAACAGCAGCTTGCCTCTTTTGCCGCAGGCAGCAGCCTCTATATCTGCCACCAGGGGAAAATTAAAGAAGCGCCTGATTCCATAAAGGACCTTGTTTTTTATGATCTACCTTTTAGGGAGGAACATATCAGCAATATCTTTAAGACCCTTTCGGTAATAGAAAAACCTCTTAAGGTCCACTGCCTTTATTCTTTTCAAGATGAAAAGAAGAATACAAAGATTCTGGCTGCTTTCTTACCTACGGCAAAGTCTTTGTTTTTTGTGCTAAAGATGATTAAGGAAAAAGCTGATAATGATAACCCGTTGCAATTAGATGAACTTTGGTTTAAAGTAAAGCAAATTGGTTTTACCAGGCATGCCTTCCATACATCACTTGCGATATTACAAGAAAGCAGCCTATTGGTAAGGGATAGGGACCAGATCTGGTTGCCAAGCGATTCGCTAAAGCCGGAGCAGGCAATGGAAAAAATAAGAAGGACTCATTCCTGGCAGCAAATTTACCGGTTCTGGCAAGAATCGTCCAGGGTGCAAAGCTTTTTCCTGGAGAAAAGTGCGGCCACAATCCACCGCTATTTGGAAAAATTTATTTAAAGAAGAAGGAGAGCTCTTATGAGCTTGAAAGCCCTTAAAAATATTTTTACCTCATACAACAAAAAAAAAGACGACTGGCTTGTTATTAATAAAGCCTATAATTATGCCCTGAAAGCCCACGCCAATCAACAGCGAGTATCCGGAGATTCATATATTATTCATCCCCTGGGCGTGGCCATTATCCTGGCCGAATTGGAACTGGACCCTGTAACCATTGTTGCCGGTCTTCTTCATGATGTTCTGGAGGATACCAGTGTACAATACGAGGAACTAGAAAAAGAATTTGGAGAAGAAGTTGCCTATCTGGTTAATGGTGTTACGAAGTTAAGCCGCATTGAATTTCACTCTAAAGAAGAGCAGCAGGCTGAATCTTTGCGTAAAATGTTTGTAGCTATGGCCAAAGATATTCGGGTTATACTTATTAAGCTGGCTGACCGGACTCATAACATGCGGACGTTGCGCTACCTTGACCCTCATAAGCAAAAAGAAATTGCCCAGGAAACTCTGGAAATATACGCACCTTTAGCGCACCGCCTGGGTATTTATAAGATCAAGTGGGAACTGGAGGACCTTTCTTTCCGTTTTCTTCAGCGAGAAAAGTATTATGAGCTTGTAAATAAACTGGCCAAAAAGAGAAAAGAGCGGGAAGAGTTCATCCGCAAGATAATTGATGTTCTACAGCACAAATTGGATGAAACAGGAATTAAGGGTAGCATTTCGGGCAGGCCAAAGCACCTTTACAGCATTTATACCAAGATGATAGAAGAAGGAAAAGGTTTTAATGAAATTTTTGATCTGACGGCTGTTAGAATCATAGTTGATAATATTAAGGATTGTTATGCTGCCCTGGGGATGGTTCACACCCTGTGGAAGCCAATTCCAGGCCGCTTTAAAGATTACATTGCCATGCCTAAACCTAATATGTACCAGTCTCTTCATACAACTGTTATGGTGGCAAAGAATGAGCTGCTGGAGGTGCAGGTAAGAACCTGGGAGATGCACCGTACTGCAGAATACGGAATTGCAGCTCATTGGCGCTATAAGGAAAAGATCAAGGATGACAAGGAATTTGCAGATAAGCTTACCTGGTTGAGGCAACTTTTGGAATGGCAGCAGGATTTGAAGGATGCCCACGAGTTCATGGAGCATTTGAAAATTGACCTTTTTACTGATGAAGTGTTTGTTTTTACACCCAAGGGCGATGTCATTATTTTGCCTACAGGATCTATACCCCTTGATTTTGCCTACCGTATTCATACAGATATTGGTCACCGCTGTACAGGAGCCAAGGTTAACGGCCGCATTGTGCCTCTGGATTACGAGCTGCAAACGGGAGATATTGTAGAAATAATTACCAGCAAACAGGGTGGGCCCAGTCGTGACTGGCTAAAAATGGTGAAAACATCCCAGGCTAAAAGCAAGATCAGAACATGGTTTAAAAAGGAAAAGAAGGAAGAAAATATATTAAAAGGCAAAGATCAGCTGGAAAAAGAGATCAGAAGGTTTCACCTTGAACCTCATCTTCTCTTGAAGGAGAGCCTTGTTGAAGCTGTGGGGAAGCAGTTTAATCTTCTTTCCAGCGAGGATGTTTTTGCTGCCGTTGGGTATGGTGGAGTATCGGCCCAACAAGTTGTAGGAAGGCTTAGGGAAGAATATGAAAAACAGTTTGGTGAAACCAGGCCAGAGGAACCGGAGCTAACACCATGGAAGCAGGAGGCCAAAGTTACCAGAGGTGTTTGTATCGAAGGTGTTGACAATTTACTAATTCGCTTTGCCCGTTGCTGTAATCCGGTGCCGGGGGACGAGATAGTAGGTTTTATTACGCGGGGCAGAGGAGTTTCCATTCACCGCATAGATTGTCCCAACATTAAGCTAAATAAGGCTAAAGACCGCTTGCTGAAAGCATACTGGGAGCAGAGTCCCGAGAGCACTTACCCCGTGGAGGTTGAAATTGAAGCATTGGACCGCACTAGCTTGCTGGCTGATATCATGTCTGCTGTCAGCGAGCATAAGATAAATATTTCAGCCATTGAAGGCAAAACTTCCAAAAATAGGATAGCTGTTATTCGCGTTACCTTTATCGTTAAAAATGTTGAGCAACTAGAGCGCATCATGGAAAGACTGCGAAAGGTGAAAGATATCTTTGCTGTAAACCGTACCGGAGTAAATCTGCATAAAAACCATAACAATAA
>JAAZDU010000094.1 GCA_012512665.1 Bacillota bacterium
CTTTACCAACAATGGTCAGGGAATTTTTAATGGTGTCAAAGCTTTCGGAGTTGGGAAGGGCAACTACAGCCTTAATACCAACTTTTTCAAATTGCTCCACCTGGTTCTTGAAACGCTCCGGTAAAATGGCGACATTGTTTTTGCCCAGAGATGCAGCTGTTTCAAAGTTAACGTTGTTCCCGCGACCAATTTCCACAATACCTGCGTAATCATCCATCACGTAATTGTAAAGCTTGTTGGCCATCTGCTTGTTGCCAAAGCCTGCAATAAACTTGTCCCCCCCACCTAGCACAATGGCTGTATTAAGAGAAGGGTTATGGGTGCCAAGTATCTTGCTGGCAGGCTGCTCCAATGTGACTACACGCCCGATAACATCCGTAACTGTAACCTTTTTCGATGCGGGGGCAGGCGATGGGGTTGGAGCGGGAGCCGGCTTGGGGGATGGTGCAGGTTTAGCAGCTTCTTCCTTCACTGGAATAATGAGTTTCTGCCCGACAAATATTAAATGGGGGTTTTTCAGGTTATTTCTTTTAGCAATAGTCATATAGTCCACGCCATGAGCCCGACCAATTTTCCAGAGAACATCGCCGCTTTTTACCACGTATGTAACTTCTTTTGCAAACACTACTCCTGTACTTAATAAAAGAAGCAACACAATTAATAATGCACTTACTACTCTTTTCATTTTTATTCTCCTCTTCCTTTATTTAATTGTCCACAGCGCCCCTGTGTACATTTATGCATAACAATGCCCAAAAAATAAAAGCTAAAAAAGCTGTTTGTCATAGCTATGCATCGTTATGCATAACCGCCATTAATTATAATCCATAAGTTGGCAAAATTCAAGGGGAAGCCTTGGAATGCAACACTTTAAAAAACTTTATATTATCAATATATTATCAATCATGTGATGTTATGTGATGACATTAAAAAGCCGCCAAGGCCTATTACACAAGACTCAGCGGCTTTTATTACCTACGAAATTTTCCCGTGGGTTGCCAGCCAAACTCACCACAGCAAAAAGTAATGATCATAAACAATTTTAGACATTATCATGGTTTAACTGGTATGTACTTTCTAATAACTTTAGTTTCCGCAAAAACATGTGGGGAATAAAGTTTTGACTTTCTGGGTGTAAACTTAAAACCATTTTTCCGGCAATATGTATCTATAGTATTCACAAACCAGTCAGAAGCTCTGGGATCTATTGTAATACCTTTAATAAATGACAGCGGTTCAATTTGTAATTCAATGTGTTTTTCATTTTTGTATTTTTTACCCAGGCACATCTCATTATTAATTACAAGGAGTCTTACTTCAGCCTCATGTTTAAATGATTCCCTTTTTAAAAGAGCTTCACCAAAAAAACGATAGCAGCCTTTATACTTGTCATCTTCATGTATAGCAGCCAAAGCTTGCCTTAGATCACTATAATAAATGACAGGGGCTAAAAAACCAAACTTTAAATTATCTAGCTTTAAAAAATTCTCCACTGAGGCGTGCAGCAATATTCCGTTGTTGCGGGAAGAATATATTCTCCACAGGGCATCTGATTTACTGTTTAAACTCCAACATTGGCCGTAAATATTTTTTAAATAGGAATGCTTTGGATATTCTAGCTTTCCATTTCTTCTTTTAGTGGGAATTTTTAACGAGGGTAGCTCCCAGGGATCTTCCCAGCTTATCACCCTTGTTAAATGCATTTTTTTCCTTTCTACCATACTTAAAAACTGATTCAGCGTTACATACCTATACAATTCACTTGTTTTTTTAAGCCCGCCACCTATTATTACCCCTTTTTTTCCCAAGGCCATCAACCTTTTACTTTTACCCATTGCTTATTATAATGCAAAGTAATTAATTGTTTGCGTTTTCCTTGTCTTGTAATATTACCATTTTGCTCAATTAATATATATACAATTAATATATACCTTGACTGAGAGACAACTACATGCTATATTAGGGCGTAGGATAAGCTTATTAAAGGGGAGTAACTCGCCATTTATAATGGTGCTCCCGCCCGACATCACGTTGCTGGCGCATCCGGGCGGTAGTCTTCTAAAGAGTGAGACCTTTATTTCACGATTAACTGGAATGAAGGTCTTCTTTATTTTTGCAATAATTGTTTGAAAGGATGAAACATAAGACTATGATCTGGTTGCAGTTTTTTGTAGGTGCATTGTTGATCATTATTGCTGGGACAAAGCTCACCCGAAGCGCAGACGTTCTGGGAGCATCCCTGGGGCTAGGGGCAGGCTGGGCGGGGGCACTGCTTCTTCCCCTGGCCACCTCCCTGCCAGAGCTGGTGACCAGCCTGCGCGCCATCATGATTAAAGCTCCCGACCTGGCCGCGGGCAACCTTTTGGGCAGCGCCCTTTTTAACCTTACCATTATTGCCTTAATTGACCTGCTGCAGGGCAGGAATTCTATTTTTTTACATGCAAGGAGAGGTCTCGTCTTGTCAGCATCCTTCAGCATCCTCTTACTTTCCATTGCTGCCGCGGGAATTATTTATCCTTTCCCCTCGCTTTACAAAGGCTGGTTGGGTTTAGCCACCTTGCTTCTTATAGGCTGCTACCTCATAGGA
>JAAZDU010000095.1 GCA_012512665.1 Bacillota bacterium
GAAAAATGAGGGCTATTTCGCTAACAGAGCCTTTATCGGAAAAAACAAGACCCGTTTCTTTTACGGAAATTATTGGCCAAGAGGAGGGAATTAAAGCTTTAAGGGCTGCTCTCTGCGGCCCTAATCCTCAACATGTGTTAATTTACGGGCCTCCTGGTATCGGTAAAACTGCAGCAGCCCGTCTGGTGCTGGAAGAGGCCAAGAGAAATAAGCTTTCCCCTTTTCAGGAAGAAGCAAAATTTATAGAGGTTGACGCTACCACTGTCCGCTTTGATGAAAGGGGAATTGCCGATCCTTTAATCGGCACGGTGCACGACCCTATTTACCAGGGCGCCGGCCCTTTAGGGATAGCCGGCATACCTCAACCCAAACCGGGGGCTGTAACCAAGGCCCATGGAGGTATTCTCTTTATTGACGAAATTGGTGAACTGCATCCCATCCAGATAAATAAGCTCTTAAAAGTGCTGGAAGACCGTAAGGTTTTTTTAGAAAGCGCTTATTACAACAGCGAAGATACAAATATGCCCAAACATATACATGATATTTTTCAAAACGGGCTTCCGGCTGATTTTCGCCTTGTAGGCGCCACAACCAGGCAGCCCGAAGAACTGCCGCCGGCTGTCAGGTCCCGCTGCCTGGAGATATTTTTTAGAAGCCTTTCTGCGGAGGAGATAGGAATTATAGCCCAAAATGCTGCTGCCCGCATAAATTTTGAGCTCACGCTGGCTGCCCTGGCGGTGGTGAAAAAATTTGCCAAAAACGGGCGAGAGGCAGTTAATATGATCCAGATTGCAGCAGGGTTGGCCCAGTGTAAAGGCAGTTCCATTTTAGAGGGCAAGGACATGGAGTGGGTGGCCGAAAGCAGTCGTCTTTCTCCCCGCATGGAAAAAAAGGTTGGTACTCAGTCCCAGGTAGGTTTTGCCTACGGCCTGGCTGTTTTTGGGCCCCAGCTGGGGATGGTAATTGAAATAGAAGCAGCAGTTACTGCTGCATTTCCCGGACAGGGTAAAGTGAATGTTACAGGGACTATAGACGAGGAGGAGGTCGGCGGGAAAGGCCGCACTTTAAAACGAAAAAGCAGCGCCAAAAGCTCAGTGGAAAATGTGCTAACAGTGTTGGAAAGAAAATACGGGTTTAAAATAAGCAATTATAATATTCACTTGAATTTTCCAGGAGGTATCCCTGTAGATGGCCCTTCTGCCGGGGTGGGGATAGCTGTTGCCGTTTATTCCGCCCTGACGGAGACCCCGGTTGCCTGTGATATGGCCTTAACGGGTGAGCTTTCCATTAGAGGACTTGTCTGCCCTGTGGGTGGTGTAACCGCCAAGATTCATGCTGCACGCGAAGCAGGAGCCAAAAAAGTAATTATCCCCTATCAGAACTGGCAGGAGGCGTACCAGGAAGAGAAAGATATTGAGATTATACCTGTTAACACACTGGAAGAAGTGCTTGATGCATCCCTCGTGCGGCCTTTTGATAAAAGTAAAAGCCATTTTTTGCAGGATAAAAGCAAGGAGCAGGACTCCAGGCTGCCGGTCAGCCCTCTCGTGGCCTCTCATCTCTCCACCGGTGCTTTTCCTGAAAAAGGGTAAATATACCTGTCAAAATATCCTGGTGAAAAGGAAAAACAGGGGGAAAAGAGAATTTATTATAAGCTAAGGAGGGAAAAATTGCATGGAGCACAAGTATATTC
>JAAZDU010000096.1 GCA_012512665.1 Bacillota bacterium
ACTGTATGCTACAGGCATAAGGGTAACAGAGTTAGTTAACTTAAAGATAAGTGATGTAAACTTAAAAATGGGCTTTATAAGGTGTGTAGGTAAAGGCAACAAAGAGCGCTTAGTTCCCCTCGGTTCTTTGGCTATTAAAAGTATTATTGATTATTCTAAAAATGCACGCCCCAAGATGGTAAGTCGGGAAGGGGAAAAAGCATTATTTCTTAATCAACACGGTAAAAAGCTAACTAGGCAAGGGTTTTGGAAAATATTAAAAAAATATGCACAGCAAGCCAATTTAAATGGAGCAGTAACTCCGCATACGCTAAGGCACTCCTTTGCCACGCATCTGTTAGAAAACGGGGCTGATCTTCGTTCCGTCCAGGAAATGTTAGGACATGCAGATATTTCAACCACCCAGATTTATACTCAGATCACACAAAAAAGATGAGGGATGTTTATGACCAAACTCATCCCAGGGCTTAAGTTATGAGAGCTTTCTTAATTATACTGGACGGTGTTGGCATCGGAGAGCTGCCCGACGCCGATGAATACGGCGATGTAGGTAGTAATACTATTGGTAATCTGGCTTGCTATTTTAATGGCCTTAAGCTTCCCTGGTTCCAGAAGCTAGGTCTTGGTAATCTATTAAATGTTAAAGGCGTGGCACCGGTAAAAGATCCTATGGCCTCCTACGGTAAAATGTCCCTTGCTTCCCCTGGCAAAGATACGATGACAGGCCATTGGGAGATGACGGGTATTGTTCTGAAACGTCCTTTTCCTATTTTTAGCAATGGTTTCCCACAAGAGATTATTTCCCATTTTGAATCCCTCATAGGCAGGCCCACCCTTGGTAATAAAGCAGCCTCGGGCACAGAAATAATTAAAGAACTTGGCAAGGAACATATTTCCACTGGATACCCTATTGTATATACTTCCGCTGACAGCGTTTTTCAGCTGGCAGCCCATGAAGATATTGTACCACTAGAAACGCTCTACAAATGGTGTAAGATTGCCAGGGAAAAAGTGTTTGTTGGAAAATATCAGCTGGGGCGAGTTATAGCCCGCCCTTTTAAAGGGGAAAGCGGCAATTTTTATCGAACAAATAATAGGAAAGATTTTGCCGTTAAGCCTCCTGCAGATAACCTATTGGTTTTCCTGGCACGAAAAGGCCACAACGTAGTTTCTATCGGAAAAATATACGATATTTTTTCTGGTGAAGGTATTACTGCGCACTATCCCGCCAGCGGCAATGAAAATGTTATGAAAGAAATAGTAAATGCTTTAGCTCAGGTCGATGAAGGTCTTGTGTTCGCCAATTTAAATGATTTTGATACTTTGTATGGGCATAGAAATGACCCCGAAGGCTTTTATAAAGCACTAAAGCATTTTGATGGTTATATACCTTTGCTTTATGATTTGCTTCAAGAATCGGATGTGCTTATTATTAGCGCCGACCATGGCTGTGATCCGACATTTGTTGGCACTGACCATACGAGGGAGTTTGTACCCCTTTTTGTATTAAGCCCTTCACTTGCTAGAATTTCCCTGGGATGGAGAAAAACATATTGCGATGTTGCCCAAAGTATTGCACAGTGGTTTGGTTATATGAATTTTAATAGCGGTTCCAATTTTTTGCCAAGTTAAGTAAAGGAGAAGCCGAAATAAGAGGTGAGAATAGGGGATGAATGCTTTAGATTTAATCCTGAAAAAACGTGCTGGGAAAAGTCTTGCAGCAGAAGAAATAATATGGTTAGTTACTAATTATACTGGTGGATTAATACCCGATTACCAGATGGCGGCTTTTTTAATGGCTACTTATTTCCAAGGATTAAATAGTAAAGAGACCAAAGCTCTTACCATGGCGCTGGCTGAGTCAGGAGAGGTAATTGATTTTAATTCAAAGGAAGTTGTGGATAAGCACAGCAGTGGCGGAGTGGGTGATAAGACAACGCTTGTTTTGGCACCATTGGTGGCAGCAGCAGGCTTAAACTTTGCAAAATTTTCAGGTAGGGGACTTGGTTTCACAGGCGGTACAATTGATAAACTGGAATCAATACCGGGATTTTGTACAAACTTTAATACATCTCAGTTTAAAAAACATGTTTTAGAACACGGGCTGGCTATTGCTGCTCAAAGTGATAAGATTACTCCAGCTGATGGCAAAATATACAGTTTACGTGATGTAACCGGTACAGTAGATAATGTTTCTTTAATTGCCTCATCTATTATGGCTAAAAAAATTGCCGGAGGTGCTCAAGCCATCTTACTTGATGTCAAAGCGGGTAAAGGAGCTTTTATGAAAAGCAAGGAAGAGGCTTTTCAACTGGCGGAAACAATGGTTCGCCTGGGTAAAGATTTAAAAAGAGATGTGGTGGCTGTTGTGAGCAATATGAACCAGCCTCTAGGTATGGCTATAGGTAATATTTTGGAAGTGAAAGAAGCTATTCAAACCTTACAGGGCAAGGGTCCCCAGGACCTTGTTTTTTTGTGTGTTACCCTGGGTGGATTACTGCTAACCCTGACCGGTAAGGCTAGAAACATAGAGGAAGGGAAGGAAATAATTAATGAAGTGCTAGTTAAGGGGAAGGGTTTTAGAAAATTTGAAGAAATGGTTATAGCCCAGGGCGGAGACGCCTCATATATACATGATCCGGAACTTTTCCCCCAGGCAACGTACGTTTTGGAAGTTAATGCACCTCTTGATGGATTTATATCATCAATAGATGCTTATAAGATTGGTAAAATAGCAATGGATTTGGGTGCAGGAAGAAAAGAAAAGAATGCTAAAATAGATCATACGGTAGGTGTTGTTCTTAATCGAAAGGTCGGAGATAAGGTGAGCAAAGGAACGAAATTAGCTACTGTCCATGGAAACGACAAAAATGTAATTAAAGAGGCGGCAACTGATATCTTGCAAGCTATTAATATAAGTGATATTTCAGTTGAAAAGGAACCTTTAATTATCGGATGTGTGCCTCCTCTACTTTAGAGCTCATTTCTCTTTCTCTTTTCCCCCATTTTTTTAGCTCTGGAAGGTATTTAACTTCTAAAGCGAGGGAAAATAATAAAAAAAGAGGGGGAAAAATAAATGAGCTCTAGATACTTTTGGCGGTTATTATCTACATTTATCATTTTTCTATTTTAATCTTTTAATACTGTTGTTTACACGATAAGTGCCGAGGAAAAAGGAGAGAGTTCTTTTCAATCAGAGGTAATTATGCTGGCAGAGCATTATAGCAATAAAATTTTGTTATCTCAAAACGAAAAAAAGAAAATTTACCCGGCAAGTGTAACAAAAATGATGACTGTCTTACTCGTCTTGGAGGAAATAGAAAAGGGCAATCTATCTTTGGAGGAAATGGTAGATATTTCTGAAAGGGCTTCTTCTATGGGGGGTTCTCAGATTTTTCTAAGTGCTGGAGACAAGGTATCTGTTGAAGACTTATTAATTGGAGTAATAGTAGCTTCTGCCAATGACGCTGCAGTAGCGCTGGCCGAGCATGTTTCAGGTTCTGTTGAGTCTTTTGTAGATAAAATGAATAAGCGTGCTTTTTCGCTTGGTATGGAAAACACTAACTTTGTTAACCCAACCGGCTTACATGATGATGAGCATTACACTACAGCTGCAGATTTATTATTATTGAGTAAAAAAATCCTTGAATATCCTATCTACCATAAATGGGCTACTATTTGGTTGGATGAGCACTTTTTAAAGGGTAAAATACGTTCAGGAGAGGTTTTCCTTAGCAACACCAACAGGCTAATATTTGATTACCCCGGCTGTGACGGCTTGAAGACAGGATGGACCGATGAAGCAGGTTTTTGTCTTGTCGCAACTGCAAAAAGAAGCAATACGCGCTTGATCACTTTAGTTTTAGGAGCGCCCAGTGATAGGGTGTTATATGATGAGGTTGAATTTCTCTTAAATTATGGCTTTAGCAATTTTGAAAATGTCCTCGTTTTTGAAAAAGGTGCCGTGATAGATACCTTTTGTCTAGAAAAAGCTTTAATAACAAAAATTGACGCTATCACAGAAAGCCCTTTCTATTTATTGGTTAAAAAAGGTTATGAGGCAAGCGTAGAAACTGAAGTGTTTTTTAATGAAGATATTACGCTTCCTATTGAAAAAGGCGATCTTTTAGGGAAAGTTGAAATAAGAGACAGAGGTGAACTTAGAGGTTCTGTAAATATTTTAGCTGCTGAGAGTGTTCCCAGAGCAAATTATTTTCAGTTATTTGTTAAATATTGGAATAACTGGATAAGATTTGGTCGTTAATTACAACTTTTATATTTTAATTGCAGGAAATAAATGAAAGGCGCAGAATTATTTTCCAATGGAAAGGGGAGAATACGATGCGCCTTGTTATTATCCCAGACAAGAAAAATCTTATTGTGCGTATAGCTGGAGAATTAGATCATCACAATTCCTTTAAGGTCAAAGATGAATTGGATGCGCATTTATCTAAAGATATTGCTAAAAACATTGTTTTAAATTTAAGAGAACTTAATTTCATGGACAGCTCAGGCTTAGGGGTTATATTGGGGCGGTATAAAAAAGTGAGAGAAAAAGGCGGTAAAATCATAGCCTGCGAAGTCAATCCACAATTATTAAAAATTTTAGAATTATCAGGCTTTAAAAAAATAATCCCTATAGTTGATAGTGAGAAGACTGCTATAAATTGCCTGTAAGGAAGTGGAATAATGACAGACCAAAGGAAAAAAAATTATATGAAACTTGAGTTTCCGAGCCGTACTGAAAATGTACAATTCGCCAGGGTTTCTGTAGCTGCATTTGTGGCACGCTTAGATTTAACGTTAGAAGATATAAGTGACATTAAAACAGTGGTATCAGAGGCTGTTACTAATTGCATTATTCATGCCTATGATAATAATAGTAATGGTCTGATAGACGTTCAGGTTGAGATTACCGACAATCTCATCTCTATTGAGATAAGTGATTACGGATGTGGAATTGAAGACATAGAAAAAGCTAGGGAGCCTCTTTTTACTACAAAGCCCGAGATAGAAAGGGCAGGAATGGGTTTTACTATCATGGAAAATTTTATGGATAAATTAGAAGTATTTTCTGAAATTGGGAAAGGTACCACTGTTAAAATGCTAAAATATCTTCACTGCAATGATAAGGCGAGGGAGAATTAGCTTTGTCTGCTAATAGCACTGGTGAAAAGGATTTATGGAAGAAAATTAAAAAAGGAGATCCAGAGGCAAAAGAATATTTTCTTCGTTCTAATTTTAAATTGGTACACAGCATTTGCTTAAAATTTACTAATCATTTTTCTTTTGAATACGATGATTTGTTTCAAGAGGGTTGCATTGGCCTCTATAATGCAATTGATAAATATGACCCGGGATATGGAACTAGTTTCGCTACTTTTGCGGTACCTTTTATACTGGGCGAAATAAGAAACTATTATAAAAAGCAAATAAAAGAGAATTATGGCATTGACGCTAAGATTTTTTTTAGTATTAAAAAAACGCGCAATAGATTTCTGCAGAAGCATG
>JAAZDU010000097.1 GCA_012512665.1 Bacillota bacterium
AAAGAGGCCAGCGATGAGCTTTTATTTCCTGTGGGAACAATCCCCCTTGATAAATTAAAGGCCATTGTGGTTGAAGAAAACTTTCAGGAATTGCCCACAGCCCTGTGTGCCGCTGTGGAACAAATTATGGAGGAATTTCACCTTTCCGGTGATCCCCAGGTAATCGAACTTTTTTTGGATCGAACCCTTTACAACATGTTAATTGGTAACGCTCGAGATTTTCGTTCTGCCTTTTTAGAAGGTCTGTTTATGAGAGAGGTAGACCTGACAAACATCAAAAGCTTTTTGCGCATAAAGCGTATGGGGCGCAATAGAAATTTCCTTATCAAAGCGCTCCTCCCCTATGGCAGTCTTCCCACAGATCTTTTTACTAATCTGTTGGATGAGCCGCTGGAATTTTTAACAAGCCGCCTGGCCATGAGCGAATATGATGCCGTGGTCAATGAAGGGGTGCGTGAATGGCAAAAAAGTGGCAGCATGACCTATTTTGAAAAGCTGGCTGATGATTTTCTGATCGATTACCTGCAGCAAGGTAAACGTAAAACCTTCGGATTAGAACCTTTAGTTGGTTATTTATATGCCAAGGAGATAGAAGTTAAAAATATCAGGGCAATTTTAGTGGGAAAGATCAACGGACTGCCCATTGAAGCAATCAGGGAGAGGTTACGAAATGTCTACGTATAAGATCGGCGTTATCGGTGATAAAGACTCTATTTTAGGCTTTAAAACCCTGGGGGTAGCTATTTTTCCTGTAGTTGATGCCCAAGCTGCGCTTTCCATATTAAAGCAGGTAGCAAAAGAGGATTATGCTGTACTTTTTATTACAGAGGAGCTTGCTCAACAACTGGAAGAACCCATCGCGGAGCTAAACAAGCGCTTCTTGCCGGTTGTCGTCCCTATTCCCAATAACAAAGGCACACTGGGTATAGGTATGAGCAAGATCAAAGAAAGCGTAGAAAAAGCAATTGGTGCTGATATTTTATTCAGGAAAGAAGGTTGATAATTTGGAGGCTGGAAGAATAATTAAAGTATCTGGTCCGCTTGTAATTGCTGAAAACATGGCTAATGCCCGGATGTACGACATGGTTAGGGTTAGCGATTCCGGGCTCTTGGGTGAAATTATCGAGATGCGAGGGGATCAGGCTTCTATTCAAGTATATGAAGAAACAGCTGGCTTGGGGCCGGGTGAACCGGTATATAACACTGGTATGCCTTTAAGTGTAGAGCTGGGCCCAGGCCTTATTGAAGCAATCTTCGACGGAGTTCAGCGTCCTCTGGACGTTATCTGGAAAAAAGTTGGTGACTATATCACCAGAGGGGTAGAGGCCGTAGCCCTGGATCGGGAGCGCAAGTGGGAATTTGTACCCCGCGTGAAAAAGGGCGACCTGGTGCAAGCCGGAGATATTTTAGGAACGGTGCAAGAAACTGAACTGGTAGAGCACCGCATTATGGTCCCTCCCCACATCGCCTCCGGCAAAGTGGTCGAGATCTTCCAGGGGGAAGCCACGGTGACCGATACAATTGCCCGCCTGGAAACCGAAAGCGGCGTTGTAGAGCTTACCATGATGCAAAAATGGCCGGTAAGAAAGGGGCGGCCTTATAAAGAAAAACTGGGGCCCCACGTTCCTTTGATTACCGGGCAGCGCATCCTCGATACCCTTTTCCCTGTGGCTAAAGGCGGGACTGCCTGCATTCCCGGGCCTTTTGGCAGCGGCAAAACAGTGACCCAGCACCAGCTGGCCAAATGGGCTGACGCGGAGATCGTTGTCTATATCGGCTGCGGGGAGCGCGGCAATGAGATGACCGACGTGCTCATGGAGTTCCCGGAGCTCTTGGACCCTAAGAGCGGCGAACCCCTGATGAAAAGGACGGTTCTGATCGCTAATACTTCCAACATGCCGGTGGCGGCGCGGGAAGCTTCCATATATACAGGAATTACCATTGCGGAGTATTTTCGGGATATGGGCTACAGCGTGGCGCTGATGGCTGATTCCACCTCACGCTGGGCCGAAGCTTTAAGGGAGATCTCCGGCCGCCTGGAGGAGATGCCCGGGGAAGAAGGCTATCCTGCTTACCTCGGTTCCCGGGTGGCGGAGTTTTATGAAAGAGCGGGGCGGACAATCTGTCTGGGCAGTGGTGAGCGCGAAGGCGCCCTGACGGTTGTTGGGGCGGTTTCACCACCTG
>JAAZDU010000098.1 GCA_012512665.1 Bacillota bacterium
ACCTTACCCTTGCAGAATCTGCACTTTTAGCCGGCATACTCCCTGCACCAAACCTATACTCACCCTTTGTTAACATAGACCTAGCAAAAGAACGGCAAAGTATAGTATTAAATAAAATGGTAGAGCTTGGATATATCAGCGCCGAAGAAGCAGCAAAAGCAAAAAGTGAAGAGCTTTCTTTTGGTGAACCTCCTTCCAGGGAGTACCCTTTTCCATATTTTATGGATTATCTGTTACACCACGAATTAATAAATATTCTCACCGCTTCAGGTCTTTATGATTCTCGGGAAGAAGCCTACGACGCGGTTTATACCCAGGGGCTTAAAATTTACAGCACCTTAGATCCCTCAGCGCAAAAAATTGTAGAAGATATCATAAACAACCCGGGCAACTATCCCCATACTGACAGGGTCGATATGCAGTCCCTTAGAAAGTTAATGGAAACTACATCGTTAAGCAGATATCCCCAGGAAGTCTTGACTGAAAATGGAATCCCCCAACCACAAGCTGCGGCGGTAGTGGCAAATCCTGTAACGGGTGAAATTTTGGCCTTGGTAGGAGGCAGAGAATACAGCAAAGATAACCAGGATTTAAGGTTTTTAAGTCGAAGGCAACCTGGTTCAGCCATAAAACCCGTCGTTTCTTACGCTCCTGCTCTTGAAGAGAACCTTATTACTCCCGGTTCCATTTTAGATGACTCTCCTTTTGCCCAAGGAAACTGGGCGCCGGAAAACTTTGACCGCCGTTTTAGAGGTTTAACTACTGTACGAGAATCTATTGTCTGGTCATATAACGTACCAGCAGTCCGGAATTTTTTGCAGTTAACACCAGCAATTGGCCTTGAATATGCACAGCAAATGGGATTATCAACAATCCACCAAAATGATTACAACCTGGCCTCTGCCTTAGGAGGCCTGACATACGGTGTTACAGCCCTGGATATGGCTCAAGCCTACGGTGTTTTTGCCAACCAGGGTATTAAAGTAAAATATCATACTATTACTAAAATAGAGGATAGAAATGGCCGTGTCATTTACCAACACAGGGGGGAACCAAAAGCAGTTCTTTCACCTCAAACAGCATACTTAGTAACTGATATGCTTAAAGATGTGGCACGAAGAGGCACAGCCTCAAGGCTTAACATAGGCCGCCCCGTTGCTGCCAAAACAGGAACGACCAGCGACAACAGGGACGCCTACTTGGTAGCTTATACCCCTGACTTGGTTGTCTCTTTCTGGATGGGGCACGACATTCCTAAACTGGGACGGGTTTCAGGAGGAAGCAGTTCTACCATTACTTTTGTAAACCAGATAATGAAAGGCATCTTAGAAAATGAAGAGGAATACCCCGTGCGTGATTTTGAAAGGCCTCCAGGAATCAGCCCCCCCATTTCTATCTGCAATAAATCAGGGCTTAGACCGGGGCCTCATTGCCCTAGTGAACATATTGTCAGCGAAATATTCCCTGTCAATCTTGTGCCTCAAGAAACATGCAATCTCCATGTAGAAATAGAAATATGCAGTGAATCCGGACTCCTTCCTGGAGATTTTTGTCCTGAAGAAACTAGGGAAAAGAAGGTATTCTTAGATAGGCCAGAGTTTATTAGTACAGATCACAGGTGGGCAGGCGGAGCAGGAAGAATACCAGAAGACGCTAAGCTTATGCCACCCCAAGCACAATGCGATATACACACCCAAAGAATTGATGGGCCCAGAAGGTTTTCTGTTATGCTAGAGGAACATCCTCTTAGGGTCCATCTTACTTGGGAAACATATAGAACCGATCACCCGGGAATGCCCGATGAAGACGAGAGTGCTATAAGTGAATTAGTGCTTTTAAGAAAGGAAAACGGAGAAGAGGAGTTTAAAACACTGGCAGTAATGAGGCCGCATGAAACTTATTTTGTGGACGTAAATATCGCAGCCAATAAAACTTATACCTACAGGTTAATTGCTATCAGCCGCGATGGATCAACCTCAGCTCAGGCAGAGCTTGTACTACATGTGCCTGATATACCTGAACATTCAGGGAATAAAGGCACTCTGAAAGAGGAGGAAATGCCAAAAAAACCAGAGGACAGTGATAACAGCATAGAAAAGAATGAAGGAGAGCCATGGGAAGAAAAGCAGAGGGTTGATCCCGGCTAAAAGCCTGAAGAAACAAACAATAACTAAAGGCTACATAAGTTTTTACGCAGGAGGCATTCTATCTGTATCTGCCTCCTGCCATATAATTGTTGTTACTTAAATAAATAACAGTAACACCGCTTCCACCTTCTCCCCTCTCTCCCAGGCGAAAAGAGCTTACTAACGGATGGTTTTTTAAATATAACTGTACCCCCTTGCGCAGGCTTCCCGTTCCCTTACCATGGATTATTCTGGCTGAAGAAAGGCCTGCCAGCACAGCATCATCCAAATATTTATTAAGAACTTCAATTGATTCGTCTACTGTTTTGCCTCTTAAATCAATTTCGGGAGAAGCAAACTTACTTTTTTCCAATAACACCGAACCCACGCCTGAGCCCCTTACTTTTTGCTCATTCTCGTCAGCATTATCCTCTTTAACCCGTGCCAGATCTTCACTATTAGTAGTAACTTTCATTAGACCAACTTGTACTTGTATTTCTTCACCATCTTCTGCAACGCTGATAATATGGCCGTCTTTTTCTAAGCTTTTAACATATACCTTTTGACCAGGTATTAAATCTTCTTTGGATAAAGGGGAATAAACAATATCTTCTTTTAAACTTATTCTTAAAGATTCTTCTAGTTCATCTAAGCGAGTTCTTACTTGTTCAATGGCTGTAACAGCTTTTTTTGCTTGCTGTTCTTTTTCCATCATCCTTATTGTTCGCAGAGCCTCTCTAGCTTCCCTTTTCGCCTGTCTGAGTACAGAAGCCGCTTCTTCTTTCGCCTTTCTAATAATAAGGGATTTTTTCTCCTCAAGTTCTTTTTGCTCCTTTTGCACAATTTGTCTAGCTCTATCAAGATCTTTTCTTAAACAATTGACCTTTTCCAGGCTGAGAGAATACTTTCTTTGTTCTGATACAAGTTGAGATACTGCAGACTCCACGTCTAAAACATCCCGTCGCTGCAGTTCTTTTCCCCTTTTAATGATATCTTTCGAAAGACCCAGGCGTTCAGCAATTAGCATTGCCTTGCTGCTTCCTGGAATACCTATAAGAACCTTAAAAGTAGGCTTAAGGGTATAATCATCAAACTCCACTGATGCATTTTCCATGCCTGTAGTTTGGTGTGCAAATATTTTTAATTCATTATAATGTGAAGTTGCTATGACAAGGGCCCCTCTATGATGCAATTCTTCCAGGATAGCCATGGCAAGGCCTGAGCCCTCTGACGGATCAGTGCCTGCCCCCAATTCGTCCAATAAAACCAGCGAATTGGATGTCGCCTTTTGTAAAATATCTATCATATTTGTCATGTGCCCAGAAAATGTACTTAAAGATTGCTCAATGTTTTGTTCATCACCAATATCAGCCAGGATGTTATCAAAAATGCAAAACTCTGATTCCTCGCGGGCAGGCACATGAAGTCCTGCCTGCACCATTGCTGCCATTAAACCCACCATTTTTAGGGTTACAGTTTTACCCCCAGTATTGGGTCCTGTTATAACCAAGGTAGAAAAACTTTTACCAAGATGAATATTTACAGGGACAGCCTTCTCGCCAAGTAAAGGATGCTGTCCTTCAATAATATTTAGATAACGTTTTGTAACCAGCCTGGGCGGGCTAGCATTTTGTATCTTGCTGAGAGAGGCGCGCGCCAGAATAAAATCAAGTTGGCCGTATGCTTCCAGGGAAGAAACAATTTCTTCAGCCTTTTCTGCAACCTTGGAGGTTAAAATCTGTAAAATACGATCAATTTCTCTCTGCTCCTCTTGCTGCGCAAGGTTGATCTTGTTATTTAATTGCACAAGTGGATAAGGTTCTATAAACAATGTTGCCCCGCTGGAAGAACGATCGTGAACCAGACCGGGTAACTGGCGCTGATACTCCTGTTTCACAGGCAGAACAAACCTTCCCCCTCTTTCTACCACAACGTAGTCTTGTAAATACTTTCTGTATGCCGGAGATTTAAGGTAATGATCAAGCTTTTCCTTAACCTGATCATGCAGAACTTGTATTTCTTTCCTTACTTTTTTTAGACTGTCAGTTGCTTCGCTTAGTACTTCTCCACTGGGCCCCAGGCAACGTAACAGCTCTTTTTGCAAGTCGCTAAGGTTTTCAATCCTGCAAGCCAGATTAAACAATAAGAGGTACCTCTGCTGTTTTTCAGTGTCGTTAAAACTGCTGCGAACCCTTTCAGCTTTATAGCAAAACTGACCTATTTCCCAAAGCTCAGATGCGTTTAATTGGCCTCCTTTATTGGCCCTATACAAAGAAGGCCTGATATCTTTCGCAGCTTGCAATGCAATACTGCCTTCTTCTAAAGCTCTTTTGGCCTCAGTAGTTTCTTTTTGCCTTATCATTACCTGTTCAAACACGGTTAACGGCTTTATAGCACAAGCCAATTCCCGACCTAAAGGAGTCTGGCATAATGTCTCAAGTTTTTCTTTAATTTTATCGAACTCCAGGGCCTTTAAATACTTTTCCATTAAAAACTCAGCTCCTCGTGCCAGAAACATATGGGTTGTACTGTATATAGAAGCGCAGCTGCTTGTCCTGTCCTTTGGAAATGCCAATTCTTGAAGATACAGCTATTTTTTCACCAGAAAGAAAATTGCCGTTAGCAATAAAAAGGGGTGGCTTTTGTAAAGAAATGCCATTCAAAGAGAGATCTATTTTTAAAGATTGACATAATTTGCCCGGCCCATTGGTCAGGTTGTTTATTGTTTTATTACCTCGCCTTTTTTGCATTAATTCAATACCCGAAACAGGCTCTAATGCCCTAACAAGGACAGCCTCTCCCTCACCTTCATTGCCAGTTACAACATTGAAACAGTAATGATTTCCATAAATAAAATAAACATAAGCCCTCCCGGGA
>JAAZDU010000099.1 GCA_012512665.1 Bacillota bacterium
AAATATTATGCATGGCATGTTACATGCAGCATATTAAAAAATATTATGCATGGCATGTTACATGCAGCATATTAAAAAATATTATGCATGGCATGTTACATGCAGCATATTAAAAAAATACAAAAAATAAAAGTGATTAAGGCGGCTTTAGATACAAGTTAGGCCCTGTCTGATGAAAAACCTCAATAAACCCAGTATTCAAAATTAGAGAGAGGGTTTCCCCTTGTATATATTTTTAAAACCATCATAAATTTTGGGAAGGAGAACACCATGAAACCTGATCTAAGTGTAACTGTATGTGGAGTAAAATTCAAAAATCCGGTAGTAGTTGCATCAGCCACCCCATCAAAAGATGCGGATTACATGAAAAGGTGTGTTGATGCGGGGTGTGGTGGAATAATAGCAAAAACAATTTCACCAGAACCCAAGCTGCAAAAATACGTATCACCAAGATTCACGGTTCTGCACAAAAAAGGTTGGCCCCATGCATTTTCAAATTATTCCTGCGAATTCTTGGCAGAGTACACACCGGAAGAATGGGCAAAAGAGCTTAAAGAAGCAGCCAAGTACTGCAAGCAAAACGGCGTAGCAATTGTTGGAAGCTTATCAGGCACAACACTCGAAGTTTGGTCAGAACTTGCAAAATTAGTAGAAGATACAGGCGTAGATATGCTGGAATTAAACTTCGGCTGCCCCCACCCCAGAGACCTTGGCTACTTAAGCGGCCAGGAACTGGGTAGTAACCCCGAAGCTGCGGCAGAAGTAACAGCCGCTGTAGTCAACTCTGTAAAGATCCCCGTCTTTGTCAAGCTAACAGCGGAAGCTGTAAACCCCATGGAAACAGCTAAAAAGATTATAGAAGCTGGTGCTAAAGGCCTCACTGCCATCAATCGTTTCCCCGCACTAGAAATAGACCTTGAAACAGGAAGACCCATACTCCACTCCTCCTTTGCCGGAGTAGGCGGACCCTGGATGAGGCCCATCATGCTCAAATGGGTTGCAAAATTAGCAAGGGAGTTTGACCTTCCCATATCAGCAACTAACGGCATCTGGTCTTGGCGAGACGTAGTTAAAGCCATCTTGGTAGGCGCAACCACCGTACAGACATGCACTGCTCTCATGTATAGTCCCAAAGGTTTCGGTATGATAAATGAATACGTAACAAACCTTGAAAAATACATGCAAGAGCATGGCTACAACACCATCGAAGACTTCAGAGGCAAAACTCTGCCCCAAATACTAACATGGGACAAGGTTGACAGAGACACCCGCAATGTATCAGTGGTTGACCAGGATAAATGCAACGGCTGCCAATTCTGCAAAAACTTCTGCTTCAGAGATGCCATCTCCTATGTTGAAGTAGACGGCAAGAAGAAAGCCCAGATCGATAAAACAAAATGCGATGGTTGCGGATTGTGTGCTTCGCTCTGTCCAAAAGATGCCATCCACATGGAAGGCCCCAAGCCAATTTATCTTGGCGATTTCAGTTAAATAAAAAAATAAACGAGGGATATAATATGAAAGTAGCAGTTGTCCAGCTTGCAATAGATGACAATGAAAACAAAGAACAAAAAATCGCGCGCGTTGAGAATATAATAGATAAGCTTGACACCGTTGACCTTGTAGTTCTTCCCGAGATGTGGCCAATAGGCTTTTTCAACTTCGACAAATATCATGAACTGAGCGAACCAATAGACGGCGAAATCGTATCAAGACTTTGTGCAAAAGCAAAACAAAAAAACACATACATCTATGGCGGCACATTTGTTGAAAACAGAAACGGCAAATATTACAACACGTGTGTTTTAATTGACAGACAAGGAAAGGTAATAGGAGACTACCAGAAAATCCACTTATTTGGGTACGGTTCAAAGGAAAGAGAAGTGCTGTCAGCAGGAGAAAAAATCACAGTTGTGGACACCGAATTTGGTAAAGTGGGTCTCAGCATTTGTTATGACATAAGATTTCCCGAACTATTCAGGCGCATGGCAGATAAAGGAGCAGAAATAATCATAAATTGTGCCGCCTGGCCATATCCTCGGGTTGAAAACTGGACGATATTAAACCTGGCAAGAGCGATAGAAAATCAATGCTACTTCATCACTTGTGGATGTGCCGGTAGCAACAATGGAAAAGCCTTCATAGGTAGAAGCATGATAATAGACCCATGGGGCACAATCGTAGCATCTGCTGCAGAAAGAGAAGCAATAATTAAAGCAGAAATATATCCTGAAACCGTTGCGAGCATAAGAGAGGAATTCACTCCCCTAAAGGATAGGGTACTCAAATAGCACGAGGAGGATAGAGATGAGCTGCAATACACTGGAACTTTTCATTGACAACAACGTTGACAATCCCATATATTTTAAACCAAAAATAATAGTCAACGCAGGCTATACCGGGAGAAATCAAGAAGAGGTAATGAAACACGTTGAAGAGCTTAAGAAAATAGGAGTACCGGCACCTGATGAGATTCCCGCATTCTTCTTGAAATCTGGAAGCAAGCTCACAACTAGAAATTGCTGTGAAGTAGTAGACAAAGACAACACTGGCGAAGCTGAATATGTACTTCTTATAGCAAAAGACCAAATATATGTAGCCGCAGGCAGCGACCACACAGATCGCAAACTTGAAGCATTAGACCAGATACCAAAAGCAAAACAAGTCACTCCCAACTTTATGTCCCGTGGGGTATGGAGATACGAGGATGTGAAAGATCACTGGGATGAGATCAAATTAACTGCATGGATAGGAAAAAATAAACAAACATTGTATCAGCAGGCCACACTGAGCGCTATAATGGACCCTGAAGAACTCATGAAAAGAGTAGAAAAACTTCTTGGTGGAAAATTAGAAGAAGGAACCGTCATCTACTCTGGTACAGTGGGTGCGCTGGTAGAAGGTATGCCCTTTAGCGAACAATTTCATGTAGAGTTAAAGGACGAAAAGCGCAACCAGTCATTGCACTGCCAGTATGAGATCAAAGTTTTAGACTGGAAATAAATAAAAAAAAGGGAGGAATAACAAATGAAACCAGAAAGGGAGTTTTTTGACACGGATTTTGTTCCTTGGAGGCAAGTTGAGGGCGCTCAGGAAGGTATTATGGAGAAGATAATAAGCCATGATCCTGAAACGGGCTCCTACACAAGGATATTAAAGTTCCCTCCCATGGAAACAAATGAGGTATTAGTACACGACTTTTTTGAAGAGGTTTATATTCTTGAAGGATCATTATATGATATTCAGAAAAAAGAAACATACTTACCAGGATATTATGCCAGCAGACCGCCGGGAATGGTGCATGGACCATACAAGATACCCTACGGTTGCACAACATTAGAAGTACGTACTTTTGAGAAGAAGAAGGAATAACCAAGTAGAACCAGTAAGAAGTAGCTAGGAAAATTTAAGATGAGGCTCTTGCTTTCCATGGTTATACAAGAGCCTCATAATAATGTATATTAAGAAGCGGTCTATTATTTTCGAGCTAGCACCCATGCATGAAGAGAAATAATAAAGATGGTGAAAGCAATTGCAACCAAGCAGGATAAGAGGCGGAATAGCAGGGAAAATATTATACGTTGACTTAAGCAGCAAGAAAATATGGTTTGAAGATACAGAAAAGTATGCTCGAAGATTTCTTGGCGGCAGAGCGATTAATAGCTATATACTCTGCAAGGAAGTTAACAAAATTCAAAAGGAATCCGGCCAAAGAGTAAAATGGTATAATCCAAAAACCCCTTTGATCTTTGGTGTTGGCTGTCTTGAAGGAACAATGATGCCAGCTTCAAATAGGGTTTCTGTTGACAGTATAAACACATTTAACAATGGAAAAGGCTCGGCAAATGTGGGAGGATTTTGGGGACCGGAGTTAAAGTATGCTGGGTATGATCATATTGTTATTACCGGGAAATCACCCACTCCTGTCTATTTATGGATAAATGACGATGAAGTTGAAATAAGGGATGCAGGGAATATATGGGGTAATTTGACAAGAGAGACGGAATATTTAATACGCAAAGAATTGGGAGACGACGAAATACAGGTAATGTCAATTGGGCCTGCGGGAGAAAATATGGTCAGAGGTGCGGCCATTATCTCCGGTCCAGGCAGATCGGCAAGCGGTTCTGGTGTCGGCTGTGTTATGGGAAGTAAAAAACTGAAAGCAATTGCAGTTAGGGGTCACGGGTCCATTCGCGTAGCTGAACCTGCAAAATTTATAGCTGTAATAGATAAAATTATAAAGCAAGTCAACGCCTCCCCAAACCTGCAACCATGGAGAAGGGGTATAATTGAAGGGAAATACCTTCCTGAAGCGCCGGCATGGGATGTTCTAGCATCTTACAGAAATGGACAAGATGATTATGTTCCGCTGGAGGATAGAGAAAGGCTAGTTGGCAGAGAAAGCGGTGTACCTAGCTATAAGAAGAAGATGATGGCTTGCCACCTATGCCCGGCAGGCTGCATGGCCATTTATGAAATTAATGAGGGGAAATATAAAGGAACTCAATGCCCAAATTATTGGATAAACTCAACCACATATTCCACTAAGCTTGGCTTATTTGACCCAGAGGCTTCTATTAGATTCTATTACATGTGCAATCAGTTGGGTATAGATGGCGATATGTGCTCAAACACATTGGCATGGGCTTTTGAGTGTTACGAAAAAGGTTTGATAAGCAAAGAAGACACCGGGGGATTGGAGCTTAGCTGGGGAAATGAAGATTCCATTCTCAGCATGCAGAAAAAGCTTGCATATAGGGAAGGTTTAGGAGGTTTATTGGCGGAGGGGGTAAAAGAAGCTTCAAGTAGGCTTGGAAAAGGTTCAGAGAAATTTGCTATTCACATGAAGGGTCAAGATACTGTTGATCCTTACCGAATTGTTAAAGGTTGGGGCTTCGGGCTTTCTATTTCTCCAATTGCCGGGAAACATCTTCGCGGGGCAGTAAGCACGCCTGATGTAACAGGGCCTCCCGATGTTGAATGGAAGCCGACTGAATATAAAAATATTCCGGAAGTGGTTTATTGGCAGGGTATTGCCAGGGAGTTGGAGGACATTATTGGCAATTGCCTCTATGTGGGTACCTGGAGTGGGACACATGCCCTGTCTTTGGAAAATTATGCAGAAGTACTGTCAGCAGGTTTAGGCTTAGATTTGGATGAATCAGCTGCAATGATGTATGGCAGGCGCAGTGTTAACCTGGAGAAGGCTTTTAATGCGATGAATACTGATTTAAGCCGTGAAGATGACTACCCGCCGCGTCGGTACATGGAAGAATCGGTAAAATCCGGACCATATGCCGGCCATAAATGCGATAAAGATATGTGGGACAAGATGCTGGATAAATATTATGAGCTACATGGCTGGGATATAGAAACCGGTTTGCCGACACCCGAAAGCCTGAAGCAAATTGGATTGGAAGATATTGCTCAGATGATTGCAGGGGAGGAGGCCTGATGCTCGCAAATAAACAAAAAGTTGACCAAACAAGCATTAAGGAAATTTGGAAGAAAAAAAAAGGTGAGATAATACTTGATGAAACTAAGTGCCGCGGCTGCAATACATGCATGCTGGCCTGTTCCTTTCACCACGCTTCCGTTTTTTCAAAGGAATTGTCAAGCATAAAAGTTTCGTGGGATTATCCAACAGGAAAGGTCAATTGGACAGTAAATGACAGTTGTGATTTATGCGAAGGTGAAAAGGATTTTTTGTGCCTTAAATATTGCCTTTATGATGCCCTATCTTTTAAACCTGACCCATATAAATAATTAATAAGGAGTGATATACTTATGAAAAAGAAAAATCTATTGAAAATTTTTCTGCCCCTCTTATTGGTAGGCGCGTTAGTGGTAAGTTCCTTGTATTTGGCCGGTTGTTCAGGTTCAAGTGGATCTGACAATGGGACAAGCTCAAATGGTGGAAGCGAAACTCCAAGCAAGACTATAAAATTTGCTTTTACAGTGCCCATGGATGATTTTGGCGGCATTGGTGCAGCCAAGTTTGAAGAAGTATTAGAATCAATCTCTGGCGGTAAAATGCAAGTCAACCTATTCCCAGCCGGGCAGCAAGGAAGCATGAAAGAGCACTGGGAAGGCTGCCAAATGGGAAGCCTTGAAATCGTTTATGTTGCCGGCTCTGCCCTGGAGACATTTGTTCCCGAGGAAGCCATACTGGATTTACCCTTCTTGTATCCTGCAGGTTATGATACGGCCTGGGAAATTATAGATGGCCAGTTAAGTGAAGAGCTCAATAAATTGATGAATGAAAAAGGTTTTGAACTTTTAGGAATTGCACCTTATGGTTACAACCAATTTCATAACTCTGTAAAAGAAATTAAATCATTAAGCGACCTTGCAGGTATGAAAATACGGATTATACCTTCCCCGCTTAAAATACACCAGTTCGAGGCGTGGGGAACAAACCCAACACCCATAGAGTTCTCTGAATTATACACTGCTTTGCAACAGAAAGTTGTTGACGGCGGGGAGAACTCATTGTCGGTTATAAAGACACAAAAGGTTTATGAAGTTCAGGATTATATAACCATCAGTGACCACTCCTTATTTATGGGGATACTGGCAGCCAATAAAGGATGGTACGATAGCCTTACAGATGAAGAGAAAGGCTGGCTGAAAGAGGCTGTGCAGGCAAACATAGATACACAAAGAGAAGTGGCAAAGGCTGAAAGAGAAAATATAATTGAATTTTTCAAGGACTATGGGGTGACTGTAACATATCTTTCAGACGAAGCAAAACAGGAATTTGCTGAAAAATCAAAGTCTACTCATGAAATGTATGCTTCTCAATCTGAAGCATCTCAAAAGCTGCTCGATATAGTTTATGGCGAATTGGAAGCACGCGGAATAAAATTATTTGAGAACTAAAGCCACAGGCATAGTGGAAAATATCAACCAGCATGCGCTAATGTTACCCCTCATTTTGATGAGGGGTAACATTAATGTAAAGGCAAGGATATACAGAAATAGGAAAAGGGGAAACTAAAATGAAGTTTTTGGATAAGCTTGAGGAATCAATTAATGCGCTAGCGTTACTTGCCTCGACGGTGATTTTATTTATAAATATTTTCTTAAGATATACTTTTAGCGCGGGTTTTCCCTGGGCTGAGGAAGCAGTTCGTTATTTAATTGTAGTGGTAACATTTATAGGCTTGGGCATAGGGATAAGAGATGGACAGGTTATTCGCATGGACATTTTATTGCAGCTAATGAAAAAGAGCTCAGCCGTAAAGCTGGAAAAAGTTGTAAATGTTTTAGCCTGCCTTTTTTCAATTTGCCTGGCCGTCATAGCGTATAAATTTGCAATGCAAACAAAGGCTTTCGGACAAATTACTTCAGCCCTGCAACTGCCCTTTTACGTTCTCTATTTGATCATTACCGTCGGCTCGTTGTTAAGCGCTGTACGCTATTTACAGGCCGCATTCTTACCAGTTAAAGAGTCCGAGGCAAATTCTGTTGGGGAGGCACAGAAATGAGCTTATTTATTTTTTTGATAGTTTGTTTTATAGTAACGATCTTTCTAGCCATTCCGATCTATATTTCTCTTAGTTTGTCTTCGCTTTTAGCGGTGTTGTTTTATACCGGCACAAATGTAGGCGCTATTGTGCAAAGAATGTTTGGCGGTATAGACAAATTTGCCTTAATGGCAGTGCCGTATTATATTCTTGCTGCAGATATAATGATTGAAGGGTCTATGGCAAAAAGATTATTGGATTGGGTTAATTCGCTTTTAAGGGGTTTTAGGGGTAGCCATGCCATTGCTACTCAGGCAGCATGCACGGTTTTTGGTTCCCTGTCCGGTTCCAGCCCGGCCACAGTGGTTGCTATCGGCAAACTAATGTATCCCGAGTTGGTTAAAAACAAATACGGGAAAGGATTTACAACGGGGCTTTTAGTATCCAGTGGATCGGTAGCCCTTTTGATACCTCCAAGCATTACTTTTATCATTTACGGTTCAGTGACAGGGGTATCTGTAGGCGCCCTCTTTATGGGCGGTATTGTAGCCGGTCTTATTTACAGTTTGGCTATTATAGGCTATTCCTATTTTTATGCCTGCAGGCATGATATAGTCGGTGCTGAAAAATTAGACTGGGGCGAGGTCTGGCGACTGACTAAAGAGGCAGGTTGGTCTTTTGGGGTGCCAGTAATAATCTTAGGCGGTATCTTTGCGGGAGTATTTACTCCTACAGAAGCTGCTGGTGTTTCTGTTATCTATGCTATGTTTGTTTCACTGTTTATTTACAAAGAGATGGATTTGAAAAAGTTAATTCAAGTTTGTGTAAAATCCTCCATCTCAATTGCACAGGTTATGATTCTTTTGGGTGCGGCCGCTGTTTTTAGCTGGGTAATTACGGAATCCTACGTGCCGCAGACCTTAATAGCCAATGTGGTAAATGTTTTGCCTTCTAAATACGTTTTCTTGATAATTATAAACGTTATCTTTTTAATTGCAGGGATGTTTATTGACGGTGGGGCTGCTGTTATGATGCTGGCACCGCTGATTTATCTGCCCGCCGTAAATATGGGCATTGATCCGGTACACCTGGGTGTTATTTTGGTGGCAAACGTATGTATAGGTATGTTCAGCCCTCCCTTTGGTTTAAACCTATTTGTAGCCAACTCTATCACGGGTTTATCCATTTCAGACATGGTGCGTCCCGTTCTTCCCTTTTTCATTGTTACTTTAATAGCTTTGATCATTATTACCTATGTGCCGGGGGTTGCTCTGTTTTTGCCCAGGCTTGCGGGGTATTAAACAATAGCTTGATATAGGGGAGATTAATTAAAGACATTCTTAAAATGGTTAAATTCACAGGGGTAAATAGACGGACCGCCTCTTTTAGTGTTAATTTAAGCCCGAGGCTAACCTCGGGCTTTTTAAATAACAGGTCCACAACATATGTTTCCTGCTGATTTTCAAAAAAAAGTGTGATATTATAACTACTGGGGCCTACTCATGCCCGTTAACGGCCTACAAATGCAATCAAACAAATTAAGAGGGGAGATGTTCCCTTTTATATCTTATATTTTGTATATATTTTTTGTAATAGTCAAGTTATTACTAAATGTTATTATTTATTCTTTATTAGAATTTTTAAAGGAAGGAATTTGTTAACGAGCCTCGAATTATGAAGTTGTGTTTATAAAAAACAATTTATAAACCGGTGGAATTGATGGCGTATCTGTAACAGTATCTGTCTTTTTTTATGGTAGTAATAGATTATATAGTTTTTAGTTTAGGAGAAGAGGTGAGCTTGGAGAATGGGTTTAAGAACTTTTGCCGGTGGAGTTCGCCCGGGGCACTACAAAATCACTGCAGACCTCCCTATAACCCCTGCCCGGGTTCCAGAGCAGGTGGTGATCCCTTTGCACCAAAATATTGGAGCTCCTTGTGAGCCTGCTGTTCAGGTGGGGGATAGCGTGAAGGTAGGTCAGCTTATCGGAACTCCCAAGGGTTTTGTTTCGGCACCAATCCATGCCAGCGTATCAGGTAAGGTAGTCAAAATAGCTCCTTACAACCATCCCCTGGGAAATCCTGTAGAAGCAATTTTTATTGAAAATGACGGACAGGATACACCCTGGGAAGGAATGAAGCCCCACAAGCCGTTAGAGGAGCTCTCAGCAGATGAGCTGCGCAAAATTGCACAAGAAGCCGGGCTTGTAGGCCTGGGCGGCGCTACCTTTCCTACACATGTTAAACTTTCCCCTCCCAAGGAAAATCCCATTGATACAGTTATCATTAACGCCGCAGAATGCGAGCCCTTTTTAACCGCCGATCATAGGCTGCTGCTGGAAAAAACGGAAGATGTTATTTTGGGTCTGCGGGCATTTATGAAGGTATTAAATGCCGATAAAGGGATTATTGGTATAGAGGATAACAAACCTGATGCCATAGAGCAAGTAAGCAAAGCACTGGCAGAAAGTGCCGGTGAAGAAAATATTGAGTTGTGTATCCTGAGTGCAAAATATCCTCAGGGCGCTGAGAAAATGCTGATCAAGGCTACCGTTGGTAGGGAAGTTCCACCAGGGGCACTTCCCATGGCCGTTAATGTGGTTAATCAAAACACTGGAACAGCAGTGGCTATGGCTGAAGCTATTAAATTAGGTAAGCCGCTCTATGAAAGAGTTGTTACCGTTACCGGGCCCGGCATAAAGAAACCTGCTAATCTTTTGGTAAGGGTTGGCACGCTGGTGAAAGATCTCATTGAGCAGTGCGGAGGGATGACAGATGATGCCCGCAAGTTGATCCTGGGTGGCCCCATGATGGGCTTAGCTCAGCCTTCAGCTGATGTACCTGCCATAAAAGGAACCTCGGGCGTTTTGCTTTTAACCGAAAAGGAAGTAAAGCAGTACTCCATAGTTCCCTGCATAAAATGCGGCAGGTGTGTTGATGTTTGCCCCATGCGTTTGTTACCGAACTTACTGGGTTCGTATGTGGAAATGGGCCTGGTTGAAGAAGCAGAAAAAGCAGGGGCCATGGATTGCTTTGAATGTGGTAGCTGTACTTATATCTGCCCGGCTAAGAGGCCCCTTGTGCAGTGGATCCGCATGGCTAAGGGGGAAATTGCAGCGCGCAGGAAAAAGTAGCAAGAATGGAGGTAATGGATGATGAGCAAAAAGTTCGTGGTGTCTTCTTCACCACACCTGCGGTCTCCAGATAGCATAAGAAGCATCATGATAGATGTTCTTATTGCCTTGTTTCCCGTTGTCTTGATGTCCGTTTTACTTTTTGGCTACAGGGCACTTATTACTATAATCTTATCTGCGCTGGCAGCTATGGCTACGGAAGCTCTTGCCTTAAGAAGGGGCAACTTTTTCGGGGATGGGAGCGCTGCCGTAACCGGTTTGCTCTTGGCTTTAACTCTCCCCGTTGCGCCGCCCTGGTGGTTAGTTATTATCGGGGCTGTTTCAGCTATCGTAGTCGGCAAACTTGTTTACGGGGGCACAGGTTGCAACATATTTAACCCTGCCCTGGTAGGAAGAGCAATTCTTGTTATCTCCTGGGGCAGCCATATGGCCGGGGATGTCTGGTTATGTCCAGAGCCTTATGCTTTTACGGCAGATTTGGTCACAAGCGCCACTCCGCTGGCAACCGGCCAGGCGCCTTTGCTTGATCTTTTCCTGGGCACTGTGCCCGGGGCTCTTGGAGAAACATCGGCCCTGGCCATCCTCATAGGTGCCTTCTGGCTATTTTATAAAGGGCATATATGTTGGCGTATTCCCGGCAGCTTTATAGGGGTTGTTTTTCTGCTGGGGCTTACACAGGGAGGTATTACAGCAGGGCTGTGGCATGTGCTTGCAGGCGGGGTTATGCTGGGCGCCTTCTTTATGGCGACAGACATGGTAACCTCTCCCTACACTCCCGCCGGTAAGGTAATTTATGGTGCCGGTTGTGGTTTGATTACTATGGTTATCAGGCTTTTTGGCAATTATCCCGAAGGGGTAACTTTCGCCATCCTTCTCATGAATGCTCTTACTCCTCTTATTGATAATTACACTGTTCCCAAAAAGTTTGGGGAGGTGAAGAGGAATCATGCGTGATATTGTTAAGATGGCAGTTATCCTTTTGATCATTGGAGCTGTCTGCGGCGGGCTTCTGGCGGCAGTTCACGGTTTTACCACTCCTATTATCGAAGAGCGGGAGCATGCTCGCTTTGTAGCTACGCTGGAATCTTTCCTGCCAGAGGTTGCCCGTTATGAGGAGGATGTTGTGGATGGGGAATCTTTTTATCCCTGTTATGACAGCGCAGGCAATTTGATCGGTGTGGTAGGAAATGTCTATGCCAGCGGTTACGGCGGCGATATACGCTATATCATTGGTGTTGACAGCGATGGCCGCATTTTAGGGGTTAAAATCCAAGAACATGGTGAAACACCGGGTATTGGTGATGTTATAACAAAAGATTTCTTTGAGCAAATGTTTGTTGGTTTAAGCGTGGAAGACCCTATTGCTGTAGGTTCCGATGTGGACATTGTATCCGGCGCGACTTTCAGTAGCGGTGGCATGATAAGCTCTGTGCGCCGGGTTATGAATTTAATAGGCGAGAGATACCTGTAGAGTAATGAATTACAAGGCTGTTTTGATGTTGCAAACAAGTGGAGGTGAACATATAAATGAGTAATTTTGGTCAGCACCTTACCAGGGGAATTTTACACGATAACCCGGTTTTTCGCCTTGTGCTGGGTATGTGCCCTACCCTTGCCATCACGGTACTAGCTGTTAATGCCCTTGGTATGGGTTTATCTGTAATAGTTGTCTTAGTTTGTTCCAATGTTGTTATCTCTTTATTGCGGGAAGTTATACCTTCCAAGGTGCGAATTCCCGCTTATATTATCATCATTGCTACTTTTGTTACTTTGGTAGATATGTTGCTTAATGCTTTCTCACCGGATTTGCACAGGGCCCTGGGCATCTTTATTCCTCTTATCGTGGTCAACTGTATCATCCTGGGCAGGGCAGAAGCATTTGCCCGCAAACATCCTGTTTTGCCCTCTTTGGCTGACGGTTTGGCTATAGGGGTTGGCTATACCCTGACTTTACTTGTTTTAGCTACTATCAGGGAAGTGTTTGGTTCAGGGACCTTTTTTGGTCTTTCTCTCTTTGGCGAAAGCTTTCAACCCATGCTGCTTTTAGCCTCTCCACCCGGAGCCTTTATTACCCTGGGGCTATTGATGGCTGCATTTAATTATCTTTACAAAAAGCTGGAAGTATCTCAGAAAAAACGTCGGAGCAAGCAGTCTGCCGGTGATGTTACAGTGCCGGCAGTAGGCACCGATGTTCCCAAAGGGGGTTAATAAGCAGTGAACCTATTAGCACTTATTTTTGTGGCGGTGTTGGCAAACAACATAGTCTTAAACCAGTTTTTAGGAATTTGCCCCTACCTGGGGGTGTCTCGCAAGGTGGAAACTTCTCTGG
>JAAZDU010000100.1 GCA_012512665.1 Bacillota bacterium
AGCCTTTTTTTGTTCAGCTAGAAGATTAATGCTGTTTGTTGTATATTAAAGTTGTCAGTATTCTTTTGGTCAAAAGAGGTGAGAAATGGTGGAGCCGCAAGAAAGGCGTAAAAAGCTATTAAGCCTTTTGCAGCAGTCCTCCGCGCCCCGCACCGGCGCCGAGCTGGCAGCCTACTTTAAGGTCAGCCGCCAGGTAATAGTGCAGGATATTGCCATTTTACGGGCTGCAGGAGAAGAAATTTTCAGCACACCCCAGGGCTATTTGTTAATAACAGCTCCCAAAACAAACTGGGTTCAGGAGATTATTGCCTGCAAGCATACCAGGGAGCAGATAGAAGATGAGCTGGGCCTGATTATTGATTTAGGGGGACGGGTGCTCGATGTTATAGTGGAGCACCCTGTTTATGGCCAGCTGCAGGGAAGCCTGATGATAGCCGGCCGGCGCGATCTAAACATTTTTTTAGAGAAGATAAATGAGACGGGTGCCAATCCTCTTTCTTTCCTGACGGGGGGCAGCCACCTCCATACCGTGGAAGCACCCAGCCGGCAGGTAATAGATGAAATTTTGAAGCAGCTACAAAAAAAGGGCTTCTTAGATAACTAGGGCTTTATGCCGGTTGCATTTCCCTATCGACAGGCATAACCTTACCAGTTTTAAGCGACTCCACTATGTCCAGTGCCATTTTTGTGTCACCAAAAGCCATCTCCGGGGTAACAAAAAGAGGCTCTTTGTTAAAAAAGGCGTTATAGTAATTAAGAAGTTCGTTATAAAAGCCCCTCTGGGGCTGATATGGTACCTCTTCCCTGGAACCATTGTTGTAGGCAACATTAATGGTACCACAATTATTATCTTCCAGGTAAATCATACCCTGTGTGCCGAAAATTCTAAAACCGATGAGAGGAGCCTGCACTTCTTTGCCGGTGCAATAGAAGCTATACTGGCCTGGAATTTCGCTCTGGAATAGCATGTTGACATTAATGGCGGCATAAGGCGTAAATTTATCGTCCGTTTTTTTCCCCAGGGCGTGCACTTTTTCTACTGCCCCAAAAATATGCCTCATGGCAGCCAGGTCGTGGACCCCTGAGTCTAAAAATGCCCCTCCGTGGTAATCCGGATATTGCCTCCACTCTCTGGCGGGAAAAGCGTCCTGACGCATCTCCTGGGGAAAGTCAAGTGCCCGGTGATAAATAAAATAAACAATGTCTCCTACCTTCTTTTCCCTCACCATATCCCTGATAATATTATTTTCTTCACTGTAGCGGTAATTTTCAGCAATCATGATAGGGACATTGTATTTCTGCGGCAGCATGCGGTGAGCATCGGCATCTCTGAGGTTGTCGGCAGTAGGTTTTTCGCTTATTATCCCTCTCCCCGAGTTGGCGATGCTGCGGGCCACTTCTTCTGTGACAGGGAAATTGAGCTCAATGGGAACCATGATATCAAAGACGTCAATATCTTCACGCTGCACCATTTCCCGGAAATCTTTATAAGTATCTTTTTCCGTCAGCCCAAGTATACCTGCCCATTTCTTTGCTTTCTCTATGTCTAGATCGCAGAGGGCTCTGATAGCGTATTTATCAGAAAGCTCCTGGTAAGCCGGGAGATGAAGTTTGGCAAAAGCCATGCCGGTGCCGATTATGCCGACATTTAATATCATAGCATTTAAACTCCCCTTCTATAGTATAGATGGCAAATGTTATATATTTTGCTCATATTAGCTTGCCATCCAAAAGAGAAAATATTTATGTTGTTCATCTTTTTGCTGCTGCTTGCTATTACCTGGGAAGGTTGTTTCTACCATGAAGATAAGATGGCGGGGAAAAGTTTTTCCCTTGACGTAAGCGACCGGCTTTGTTAACATGGACTTGGAACAGGCGCCAGGCCGGTTATGCCTGGAGTGCCGGGCTTGCCCCAGCGCAAGCAGTGGGTAGCGCCCACGGGACCATGCTCAATGCATACCCTGGGCCTTTTTTATGTAATATATATTATTTTTTACTCCTTCCAAAGAAGGAGGATTAATTAAAATGGAAGAACGTTTTAACCTGGCCGTGCGTATCTCCTGGTGGAGCGTTGCTGGCAATATTTTTTTAAGTATTATTAAAATTATGACAGGCTTTTGGGCTGGCTCCTGGGCTATGCTTTCTGATGGCTTTCATTCTTTCTCCGATCTGCTGTCAACTATTGGCGTGCTGGTTGGCCTGCATATTGCACGCCAGCCGGTTGACAAGACGCACCCTTACGGCCACGGTAAGGCAGAAGCCATCACAGCCAAGTTTATCGGCATATTGCTGGTGGCGGTAGGCGTGGCGGTGGCTGCTGGTGCTATCAACCGTCTTTTCTCGCCTGCCCTGGCTGTTCCCGGTTTTGCTGCTTTACTGGTAGCCCTCTTCTCCCTGCTGTTAAAGGAGGTTATGTTCCAGTATACCTTTAGGGCGGGGAAAAAAACAGGCAGCCCTGCCCTGAAAGCTGATGCCTGGCACCACCGCTCCGATGCCTATTCCAGCCTGGCCAGCCTCGTGGGTATTGCCGGAGCACGCCTGGGTGTGCCCCTTCTGGATCCACTGGCAGGCCTTGCAGTTGCTTTTTGTATTGTGCATATGGGCTTTAAAATTTTAAAAGATTCTATTGACAGCTTGATGGATGCTGCCCTGGATGAAAGCATTATACAGGAGCTAAAAGAATTTGCCAGCCAGGTGGAGGGAGTAGAAGAGGTGAGAATGGTAAAGGCCCGCAGCTATTGTTCCTACCTGCTGGTGGAGATGAGCATTGCTGTTGCCCCTGAGCTTTCTATCAAGGAGGCGCACGATATCTCAGAGTTAGTAAAGGATGCCATTTTGGATCAAAATAAGGATATTCTTGAGGTTTTTGTTCATGTCGATCCGGCCTGAAAGCTGCCTTTTTGGAGTATGCTCTCATGGAATGCCTTCAAAATATGCATATCTTTGTCCCCGCCTTGTTGTTCAATAAATTAAAAAAAATAAGCCTGCTGAAATGTCAGGCTTATTTTTTTGGCTGTCATGAATTTTTAATAGAAATATATTTCAAATGGCTGGGGCGGCAGGATTCGAACCTGCGCATACGGAATCCAAAGTCCCGTGCCTTACCGCTTGGCTACGCCCCAATGGGGTGAGTGATGGGATTCGAACCCACGGCCTCCAGGGCCACAACCTGGCGCTCTAACCAGCTGAGCTACACCCACCATCAACTCGCGCTACATATTCTAACATAAAGGGTTAAAGCAAGTCAAGCAAAGTAAAGCAAAAATTGTTTGAGACAGCCTTTTAGTTAAAGCTTTCTCCATCTTATAATACTTTCCCCATCCCCATCCAATAATATGATTCCGGTAAATTTTTTACAGCGGGTTTTTGCCCCACGGCTTTATTTTAAATATTAGAAGAAAAAATTTTAAATTTTAAAAGGAGTGGAGGTCGTGCCCGTCGAATAAAAGAATTGACCAACTATTTATATATTTTAGAAATAATTTTTTAATTAGCAGGAGGTGTGAAATAAATTGCAATTCAGTTATTATCCTGGCTGTACGTTAAAAACCAGGGCAAGGGAATTTGAAAAGTCAGCCTTTCTTGCTGCCAGAGCTCTAGAAATTGAACTGGTTGAACAAGGGGAGTGGCAGTGCTGCGGTGCGGTTTTCCCCCTGGCCAGGGACGAGATAGCCACTTACCTTTCCGCAGTGCGCAGCCTTGATGCGGCAGCCAAGAAAGG
>JAAZDU010000101.1 GCA_012512665.1 Bacillota bacterium
ATGGGCTTTCTGGCATAGGTGCTCAAATTCCTCGGCATCAAACCAGTAATCCAGCTCTGTGTTCCAGTGATAACAGCCGTGGGAAAACGAAATATAGGAGTCGAAAAAACTGCTGCAATTGGGAGAGAGAAGATTGCGCAGGCGGAAAACAAGAGACCTAAAAGCGCGGCGGGGATCTGTATATTGCTGCTGGGGCCAGAGGTTTTCCAGGGCGGACTCCGGCAGTATGTTTTTCCCGCGGTGTGTGAGGAAATATTTGAATAAGAGCCAGGGCTTGCTGGTTCGCCAGCATTCAGATATTACTTTATTGTCACGCTTAACCAGGAATCTGCCTAGGGTATAAATTTCTAGCCTTTCCTGTTGTAGAGGGGTTTTTTCTATTTGCATCATGCGGCTATCCCTCGATATTATTTTTCTTTAAAGTGCTGTATAGAAGTTCTATTTACAAACTGGAAAATCCTTCCACGAATTTAAAGACTATTTGTCACATAACTATTTCTTTTGTCGTTATTGTTAGGGGAAAAAGGCTGGGGGGCAGGGGGGGTGTTTTTCAGCTCCTGTTTCTTTATATTTCCTCTAGTTCTGCTGGAGGCGTGCCTGCACTACCAGGCGCTGGGAGGGGTTGCGTTTGTAGAGGGGGTGGCAGGTGATGAGGGTCAGAAGGTAATCCCCCGGTTCGCTGGCAAGAACCGAGGTATCGGTAGCCTCCACAATGTGTGTCTGCTCTACCTTATAGGAAAAGCTCTCTTCCGTGGTGGTGATGACGATAATATCGCCTGCTTCCAATTTGTCCAGGCGGTTAAAGAGGCGGCCGTAAGTGTGGGCGCGGTGGGCCGTGAGGACGGTATTGCCTGGCTCCCCGATCCCTGCCAGGTCCTCCATGAGCCCGGCGCCGAAGCGCAGGTTATAGTCCGAGGTTCCCTGCAGCACGGGCAGCTTGAGGTCAATCTTCTCGATCTCCAGCACGGCGATGGGGGTGGGGCCGCTGTATGATTTTTCAGGAGCCTCATCTTCTGCTTCTGCGGGCAGCGGTTCTTCTGCGGCGCCTCCGCTGTCAACAGGGGGAAGGGACTTTTCACGGACTTCTTCAAAAAGTTCCAGGCTCCTGCGCGTGCGGTAATCGTTGTAAAGGTCCTGCAGCCTGGGGTAGAAGGCTATACAAAGGCCCGCTATCACCAGCAGCACGGCCAGCAATTTTTTCATCAGTTCACTTCCTTGCATCAGGGCTCAAACAAGGAGCTGGGGAGGGTGAATCTCCCCAGCTCTGCAGCTCTGTATCTGCGCTATTTTTTCATTTGCAGACAATTACCTTCTGGTGTGTTTTTTGCCCAGCTTCCTGCCCAGGAGGAAACCTCCCAGGATAAAGAGCAGGCCTACCCCGTAGTAATAGAAGGGGGGTATTTCCCCGGTTCGGGGCATAGCGGGCGGCACTCCCGGTTCTTCAGGGGTAATGATAATATCAGTCCCCGGTTTGTCTTCTTTTTCAACAGGCGGCACCTCCGGCTCTGCCGGCGGGATAATAATTTCTTCTTCCCGGTAGTTGCCGAAGAAGACTTCTTCCTCGCTGCCTTCCTCCAGCTCTATCAGGTATTCTGTCGGTGTGGCAGCTTCCCAGCCCTCCACTATTTCCTCGCGTACAGTATATGTGCCGGGTTCCAGATCGTTCAGCACAACAGGTGTGCTATATTCTTCACCGTTTATAAATACTGTCCACCCTTTGATCTCCTCTTCGCCAGCATCCCAATGGCCGTCTGCATCGGCATCGAGATACTTGTAAACGGTCAGGGAGGCCAGCTTAGGTGCCACTGGAGTCTCGTCAGTTTCGGTAGTTGTGGTAGTTGTATCATCTTCTGAGGGTGGCCCAGGCGGTGGCGTTACTTCACCTTCAGCGCGGAAAACAAACTGCACGGAAACGCTGGCGCCCTGGTACTCGTTGCCTGCTTCCGGGCCAGGAAAGTCAACCTCTACATAAATGCGCTCGCTCTCTCCCGCGGCAAGCTCACCCAGGGCCAGCTCCCGGAAATTGGGGATCAACCCTTGGAAGAGAGGCTGCTCATCATTTTCCCGCCTGATGGTCATCTGCAGGATCTTGTCCAGGTGTTTGCCCGCCTGACCCCTGTAGGAGCCGGCTGAACTGCCGGTTTTTTGGACATCCATAAAGTAGCGGAAGGGGTTCTCGCCCTTGTTGGCAACCACCAGGTAGGAGCTTTTGCTGTCGCCGGGGTTTAAGTTGCTCACATCAGTGAATTCTTCAGCAGCAGTGACCACCAGACCGCAATCCTCGCCTTCCACCACGAAGGCAAAGCCGCTGCCCGGTTCAGCCAGCAAAAAAAGCGCTGCGCTTACCGTGATTACAAGTAAAATGGTAGCTATGGGGCTGATTAGCTTCAATTTTTTTAAGTTGCTCATCTTATACCCTCCTCCGTGGGTTGCAGTCTTTATTATTGGGGATGCACCGTACTTTTTCGTAGCCCCAAAACATCTCTAAACATCTATATTTAAGCTGTTCCGCTTTGCCCTGTTTTAAGCTGCTCAGCGGGAAAGCTTGTTTTCTAATCAGGAGTGGTATGCCCTGTGGTAGCTTGTCCGCCAAGTTTCGGACAAGCTACCACACAGGCTTTTTTTGCTGACAACTTCCTAAAAACTTTTTATTTGTTAAATCCTAAGGTTCAAGCACATAAGTGATATTGTTTAATGAAATATCGTCAACATACCCTTCTATTCCATAGTTGTGTGCAATACCTTTTCCCATGCTAATAACGTATTTAGTTATTTTTAAATCGGGATCTATCAGATTTAGTACTTCCATCCAGTCTAATTGATCATCCCATACTTTTGTACCATCTGTACCATAATAGATATAACGATTCGTACTATCTGAAGCTACTTTTTGCCATTGATTTACTTCTAACGCAGGATCAGGAAGCATAAAAAGTAGAGATCCATCGTTTAAATGAATACGCATTCCAGGTAACATACTAAT
>JAAZDU010000102.1 GCA_012512665.1 Bacillota bacterium
CCGATGATTTTCTAATAAATAAAGAGCAGCATTGGTCAATATATCTATATAAACTTCTCGAGAAGGTTCTTTGGCATATCTCCAAATTAATTCACTTGGAACAATGGTAAAATACTTCTCCTTTAAACCGTAATATTCAGGGTTTACCTGGCTCTGCGAATGCTGATCCTTTTCACCTGCCAGAGGCAAAAAGGCCAAATCTGAGCCTAATAAAACATTTTTCAATTTAAACTCTTCTGTTAGGTACTTATAAGTAACAGGATCCCGAGCAATTATTTTCGTTACATTTTTCAATAAATTTTTCATGATATTTTTCCTCCAGGAAAAAAACGGCCCGATTGTTTGACCGCACATAACAACTTTTTTCCCACTACTAACGAAACCTCTAAATTTCAACATATTTCCTATGGGACCAATATACCCATAATCTTCAGTATAATCATCTCCACCAAGGACTATCACACCATTTATCTCCAGAAGATCCGAAACGAGCCTCTTTTTAAATCTAATGCCAGTAACTTGAGAAATTATTCTTCCTACTTTATTGCCCTGAAAGATCTTCAATGGGTGGATGGTGTTTATTTTGATATTTACCTCTCCCAAAGCCTGTTTTAAGCGTAATGAGGTTTCCTCCGGTTTCGGAGTAATGACAATAAACTCCATGCTACGAGCTTGATAAAAATAAGACAGATAGTAGAATAGATTCTCTGCCATCATCATCGAACCATAGTTTAAAGTGTTGGGAATGTTAAATACAAGCAGCTTCATAAATATTCCATTGCTCCTTTTTAACTTCTAAGAGCTCTTATGGCAAAGCGAAGAATGCTTTTAACCCGCTTTGGCAATATAGCATTGGCCAGCTTATATGGAAAATACCTCAGAGCTTTTTTCCGATATTCTAAAGAAAGGTGTCTCTGATAAGCCTTTGGGAGGGGTTGTCCAGCAATAAGATCTTCCATTAGCCTTTCATTGTTTTTGGGCTTGGATATTTTTGGTTTTTTTACACGTTTTTGCGAGTCAAAAAGCAGGCTGAGAGGAATTGATCTAAACGTTAAGCCTTCCGTTTCCTCGATAAGCTTGAGACCTTTGTCCGATAGGGCTACGGCAATCGAGACCCCCATAAGGTTATCGGCGTATTCTTTTCCCCAAAAATCGCCCACTCTAAGATCCGCTGCAGACTTATGACCATAATGGCATTTATAGCAGGGTTCATTTAAGCAATAATTGGAAAGATAAAAGCGGCCAAAGGTTGTTTTTAAAAAATTTTTCTCGTAAATCCCTCTATCACCTATACATAATACCCCATATTTATGCCAGCCCCTCGCTTTATTTCTTATCTCTACATGTTGAAGTCTTCCTGTTTTGCGGGATATTTCTTCCACAAAAGCCCACCATAAGTGGTAAGAAGGCACGCCATGGCAAAAAAAATCAATTAATAGATAATCGGGATCTTTTTTGCCAATTATGTTACGCAAAGCGTTTATCTGACAGGGAGTGCCAAAAGCTATGTATTTGCCGTTGGGGTTACTGAGACAGTATCTAAAAGCACTTACGGTGTTACTTTGGACGTATTTAGAACCAACAGTTGAGAAAATATCTTCTGGGGCTTTGGCGACAATATGTTCAACATATCGAAAATTATCTTTAAATACGGCACCAATCGGCAAATAACCTTTCGTAAAGTATTTTAGGGCAAACTGAAATGCCGCACCTCCAGAAGACGTTAATAGACGTATTTTGCTGTTCTTGGCCCAAAGAGCGAACGAATCACCTTTGCTAATATCAAATAACAAACCGGGGTGCGCTGAGGGACATACGTTGAGACAAAGGCCGCAGTTCCTGCACAGTTCTAAATTAATCTTGGGATAGAAAAAACCTTCCCGGCCTATTTCCATCGTAATGGCTTGCTCTCTGCAAATAGCGGCACAAGCACCGCATCCAAAACATTTTTGTTTTTTTATGATACTACTAATGGTGCCGATACTATCGATCACTTGAATCACTCGCTTGCTGTATTAAACACCCTAGTCCATTAAAATTTCAGTCACTTTTCAAAAAAATCTCTACTTGTTTAAACATCCATCTTTATTTAGGTTAGCCTTGCGCACAATATCATAGATGAAGCGCACCTCCCGGGACCCCCAAAGATAGGACAGGCCGAGGTAGATAAGAGCCCCGGCGGTGATTAGGAACAGCAGGGCAGCGGCGCGCTCTAATAAGGGAGCTACGGCCCAAAAGGTAGCTAGATGCTGGGAGATGAACCATAAGGCCGACCCCATGATTAGGGCTGCAGCGCAGTTTTTGCCGGCCTGGAGCAAAAAGCGCTTTGCTCCCAAGGGACCAATCTTACGGCGCAGCAGAAAGAATCGTAAACAGAGTCCCCCTCCCCCCGTCAGGGAGGTGGCCAGAGCCAGCCCCGCGTGGGCCATAGGGCCGATAAGGAGAAGATTTAAGACAATGTTCAGACCCACGGCAATAAAGCTCACCTTGAGGGGGGTCCTGGTATCCTCCAGGCTGTAGAAGGCGCGCACCAGCAGGGCACTTAAAGCCGTAAAGGTAAGGCCAATAGCGTAGTAAAAGAGCG
>JAAZDU010000103.1 GCA_012512665.1 Bacillota bacterium
CGACAGTTTGGGTGGTGAGGTTCACCTGCTTTAGAAGGGATTATCTCAGCTTGCTCAAGCATCTTTAAAAGCTCTTCTATTTTAGAGAATTTAAAGACTCCTTTCCTCTGAATATACTTTTTAGGCCATGAAATATTGTTATTTTCAAAAGCGCTTTGAGGAATAAAGACTAAACGATTCTGCTTTAATGCATAATCAGCTTGTTTTAGCGCACCGCTTGTTTCACCTGCTTCGACTATAGCAGTTGCCAAAGAAATGCCACTCATAACCGCATTTCTCATCGGAAAATGCCATCTCTGTACTGGTGAAGACGGCGGAAATTGTGAAACAACTAAACCTACTTCGCTAATTTTCTTTTGCAATTCTGCATTTTCCCTTGGATATACTTTTGTAATTGGTGTTTCAATAACACATATCGTAAGATAGTTGTTCTCTATAGAGGCTTTATGCGCAGCTGTATCTATGCCACGTGCAAGTCCAGATGCAACTACTATTCCAGCTCGTCCAAGACATTTTGACAGTCTATATGCTTTTCTGATGCCTTCACTTGATGCTGTCCTGCTTCCTACTACAGATACTATATTCTCCTTTAACAAACTAATGTTTCCACGTAAAAAAAGATATGGTGGTGCTTCTTTTGTCATTGCTAGTAATTCAGGATATTCTTTCATCCAATATAATAGCACACCACCCTCCCGTTTACTGACATATAACTAGTTAACTGCGGAAACTTTTTATTTCGAAAAGAGAAAGGAGATACCCACAAGGTATCCCACATACCAGAAGCTCAATTTTCCAGACAGTTCCTCAATACCAACATGAAATAGTGTTTGTGCCGAGCCCTGCTCTCAAATCATCAATCGTCCTTTGCCTAGGATTGCCTTCGTTGATAATCAATAGTTGAAGCTTTGCACGTATCTCGATTGTTATGTTCTATTGCCTTCCTCGCAGATACGTTCCTGCTGCTTCCGTGCGTACACTCAATAGCGCTTCTGAAAAGCCGATCCTTTATGCAAATCTGTACTTTTTTCAAGCAGTCTTACGATATAGATATCGGGGGTTTTCCTTCAGCTTCTTCCCCACCAGCTCAAGCATGGGACGGGTCTTCACAAGGTACGAATATGCCTCACCTACAAATCCTTCATTAATTATTCCTGCTTCTCTGAGAAGGGGTAGGGTTTTCAGATAATCCCGCTCAATTCCGTATTGGTGAATCCGAGTTTCAATAACTCTCCACGTTCCATCTACCAAAATTTTCGCCTTTACAGGCTCAGGCTGAAGATGACCTGGCGCCTGCCACTGCTCTTCAAGGCCGTGGTATGTTGTGTTGACCCGCAAGTCCACGCCTAAAAAGAGGATTTTTCCGTTCCAGCTGCCCAGGCGAAAATATGGTGTGCCAGGGCCGCATGGTGCAGCAGCTGTCTCGTGTCCTGCAACCAGCTCTTGTGCTCTTTTGCCAATTGCAGCTACAGAATGGGTGGGATGGAGGCTCCGCACTGCTTCAGGCCGCTTGCGGAAAGTTTCCGGAATCAGACCTGTCCAACAAGGCGTTTTCTCCGGATCAAAGACCGGGGGATTTTCCGGGCTTAATTCCCGGGAGCCGGTGAGGGTAGGGACTGCCACTGTTCCCTCAGGTCCTACCACTGATAGGAGGGCATCGATTACTGCCTCAGCCCCGCCACAGACCCAGCCAATTTTGCTTAAAGAACTGTGAACCAGAACATGATCTCCGCTTTCCAAACCCAAAGCCTCAAGATCCGAAGCAATTTTTTCCTTGCTGATCATAGTCCACACTCCTTGCTGAAAGTTCTTTAAAATACAATCGATTTGCCCCACTGTCTATGCTAGCTCATTTCTGTGTATGTTGCCAAACTGCAACTTTGTTGCCGCCCTCTTCTTTTGCCCTGTAGAGCGCTCTGTCTGCTTTTGCAATTAACTCCTCGGCCATCATCTTAACAGCAGGAACAACTGATGCTACACCTAGACTGACAGTTAGAATAGATTTAATTTCTTTATTCTCTATTCCTAATTCCTCGACTCTCCTTCGAATTTTTTCTGCAACAACTGCCGCTTCCTCTTCAGTGGTGTTCATGAGCAGTACCACAAATTCCTCTCCGCCGTAGCGTGCTGCAAGATCGCCTGGCCTTTTGATTGCATCTTTAATGACTTCTGCAATTCTTATCAAAGCCTTGTCTCCTTCCAGATGCCCATATGTATCGTTAAAGACTTTGAAGCGGTCGATGTCTATCATAATCAGAGCCAGCGGTATTCTTTCACGCCGGCTTAATCTCCAGGCTTTATCATATGCAAGATTAAAAGCCCTTCTATTCTTGACCAAGGTTAAGCCATCTATCATTGAAATTTGCTTGAGCTGAGCATTGGCTGCTTTCAGCATTTCATTTGCACGCTGAAGCTCTCGAGTTCTCTCTTTTACGCTGCCTTCAAGCTTTTTGCTCAGCCTTCGATATTTAATCAAGAAATAGATTGCAACCAGCGCTACGAGAAGTAGAAAGAGGATAGCTGAGCGGAGAAAAAAAGCTTGGTAATATTCTTCTGTTATGTAAACCACTCTCTTGCCCTGCCATTTTTCCATTATTTTATCGATTGTACCGTCTTTTGTGAGCTCTGCAAGGCCCGCATTAATCAGAGCCAGTGTTTCTTCATCACCTTTTCTGACAGCTATTCTTGATTCCTGAGTTTCAATGGGTTTTTCCACTACCTTTATGCCAGTGATCCTGCTTTGGGCAAGTTCGTACTCGCCAATCCACCGGTCTGCAACAATCGCATCTAAATCCCCATTGCTTAAGGCTTTGAACAGCACCATCTCTTCCCCCGCAAGTATCTTGTGGGGTGTAAAATCACTGATAACCGGCTGATCAACCAGCCGGCTAACTTCACCCTGGTGGAGTGGAGCGATAATATCAAGATATCCTCC
>JAAZDU010000104.1 GCA_012512665.1 Bacillota bacterium
GGCCAAAGCTACTCCTCCTGGATGAACCCTCCATGGGTTTAGCTCACATGGTTGTGCAGGAGATCTTTAAAATTATTAAAGATATCAACTCCCAGGGCACAACTATATTGCTCGTAGAGCAAAATGCAAAAATTGCCTTAAAAACTGCCCAGAGAGGTTATGTCTTGGAGACAGGAAGCATTGTCTTGCATGACGATGCGGAAGCGCTGCTTGTCAATGAAAATGTAAGAAGCAGCTACCTAGGGGAGTAAGGCGTAAACTTTAACGTATAATATAAACATACGTATAATATAGACGCATAAATTTAATTGGTAGCTGTAGTCAGAATATAAAAAAAAGGATAAAATAATTAAAGGGATGTTTTTCATCACTGATAATACCTGACAAAGTTTTATAGTTAGGTATTTTCTTTTAGGGGGCTTTATCTTGGAAATATCGTACCTGGATATTATTTTGCGCTTACTTTTAAGTGTTATTTTAGGTGGGGGAGTGGGTTTTGAAAGGGAAAGGCATAACCGTCCTGCCGGTTTTCGCACTCATGTTCTTGTTTGCCTTGGGTCTACTCTGGTGATGCTAATTTCCGCTTACGGTTTCACTAACGGCTCTTTTTACTGGAGAACAGGGGTGGACCCCTCCCGTATAGCGGCCCAGGTAGTAACAGGGGTTGGTTTTTTAGGTGCTGGAACCATTTTAAGACACGGCACCACTGTAACTGGATTGACCACAGCAGCCAGCCTGTGGGTAGTCAGCGGAGTAGGCTTGGCCCTCGGCATCGGCTTTTACCTGGGAGCCTTTGTTACGACTGCTCTGGTACTTTTGAGCCTTGTTATTTTCGTCCAGTTAGAGCACAGTGTGGTCAGGTTTAGCCGTTATAAGCGGCTCTGGATCAGGGGTATTGACAGGCCAGGGCTATTAGGCAGTATTGGTAATTTGCTGGGTAGTATGAATGTGAATATAAATAAGGTTGAAATGAGTGATTCTTCTTTTGACGAAAAATTGGCGAAGGAAACAATAGCAATAGAACTGATGATCCGCATACCGAAAGGCTTAAGTTCTGATATTCTTTTACAAAAAGTGTCCCAGCTTCCAGGTATTTTGGAAGTGAGCTGGGAAGGACCTTTTATTGAATAAAAAAGAGCGGAAATTGTTGCTGTAAGAAAATGAGTAAAATCAAAAGAAAACAGTTAAATTTAAGAGATAAAGGCTATAATATATTATAATGAAGCCTTGAAAAGGAGCAAATTGTATTTTATTACAGTTGCCAAACAGCCAGCGAATATTTAAAATAAAAACAAAGGTCAAAGAAGGTCAAAGGGTGGTTGCAGTGCCTAACTTGGCCGACTATATTGAAGCGTATATTAAAAAATTACTTTCTCTAAGCGGCAATACCATTGAACTGCAGCGCAAAGAGCTTGCCCTCAAGTTTAACTGTGCCCCTTCTCAGATTAACTATGTCCTGTCTACGCGTTTTACTTCCAGCAGGGGTTACCTGGTGGAGACCAGGAGAGGGGGAGGAGGGTATGTGCGCATAGCCAAAATGGTGTTCTCCCGCGAGGGCGTGGTGAAGCCTATTTGGAATAAAATGGGAGATAGTTTGGAAAATAAAAGAGCCCTGGAGTTACTGGAATTGCTTTTTGAAGAAAAAGCAATCACTTTAAGGGAAAGAAATATTTTAAAAACAACGCTTTCCTTTTTTAATGAAATGGAGAAAAAAGGTGAACTATCTCCTGAAAAGGCAAGGGCATGCCGCGCCAGGCTTTTTAGGGGAATACTGCTGGCGCTGGCAGCCCAGTAAACATGCTGGTAAACTTACCGTTTGTTAGGAGCGTGATAGCTTTGTTCTGCCAGGAATGTGGAAAAAAAGTGGCAACAGTCCATGTTACAAAAATTATAAACGGTGCTAAAACTGAACTTTACCTGTGTGAAGATTGTGCTCGGGAAAAAAGCGAGCTGGACTTTCATTTTGAAGGCAAATTTCCTTTACAGCAGTTTTTAACAGGCTTTATGAACCTGGGAAACCAGGAATCACAGGTAGCTTCAGCACCTGCCAAATTACAGTGCCCCAAGTGCGGCCTGACCTATACCC
>JAAZDU010000105.1 GCA_012512665.1 Bacillota bacterium
AAGATACAAACAATAATAAATAAATCTATCTGCAGCCTGGCAGCTTTTTAAATTTTGAGGAGGGAGAACCGCATGAGCGGCCGGTATGCCCTTGGCCAGGTAGTCCGTTTAAAAAAGAACCACCCCTGCGGGAGCAATGAATGGCGTATTATCAGGGTAGGCATGGACTTTCGCCTCAAATGTTTGGGCTGTGGCAGAAGCGTACTTCTTCCACGTTCACAATTTGAAAGGCGTGTAAAAGAAATATTGGAAGACCCCTACGAGTAACATGCATATAACCTGCTGTAGTAAGGCGTGCTATAAAGAAAAATTGAGGTGAAGCTTAACAATGCCCTTTGAGTGCGGTATTATCGGGCTACCAAACGCAGGCAAATCAACGCTGTTCTCTGCCCTCACCAGCCAGCAAGTAGAGGTTGGCAGCTATCCCTTTACTACCATTGAACCAAATAAAGGGATAGTACCTGTACCGGATAAACGGCTTGAACAGGCAGCGCTGGTGGCAGGGTGCAAGAAAATAACGCCAGCAAATCTAACTTTTGTCGATATTGCCGGCCTGGTTGAAGGAGCTTCCCGGGGCGAGGGCTTGGGTAACCAATTTTTAGCGCATATCAGGGAAATGGACATTTTACTGCACCTCGTGCGTTGTTTTGAAAAACCCGAGGTAGCAAGGGTTGGCAAAGATGAAGATCCTGTCAGCCAGGCCGAGATTGTTGAGCTGGAGCTGGCAATGGCGGATCTTGCCAGCTTAGAAAAGCGCCGGGAAAAAATAGAGCGCAGGCTTAAAGCAGGCGACCCAAAAATAAAAGAGGAATATCATTTGCTCCAAAAAGTAATGGACTTTCTTTCGCAAGGAATCTTGCTAAAAGATGCCCCTCTCAGCGAAAAGGAAAAAAAGAGTATTGCTGGCTGGCAGCTGCTTACAAGCAAGCCTGTGCTGTATGTCTTAAATATTGATGAGGCCTACCTGCCGGAACAGGAGGCCAGGGAGGAAATTAAATCATTTAAAACATGGAGTAGAAAAAAAAATGCGCCCTGCCTGCTTTTATCAGCTAGCCTTGAGGCTGAACTGGCCAGGCTGGAAGATGAAGAAAAGGCGGTTTTTTTAGAAGAATATGGGCTAAAGGAACCTGCTCTTCACTCCCTCATAAGAACAGGCAAAAGCCTTTTAAAACTGCTGTCATTTTTCACAGTAAAAGGCGAAGAAGCAAGGGCCTGGGCTGTCCCACAGGGCACCACTGCCAGAGAAGCAGCAGGAAAAGTGCATAGCGACATGGCCAAAAATTTTATCGTTGCCGAAGTTATTTTTTGGGAAGATCTTGTTAACGCCGGCTCCCTCGCCTCTGCTCGCGAAAAAGGCCTGCTGAGGCAAGAAGGACGCGACTACCTGGTACAAGATGGTGAGGTAATATGTTTTCGCTTTCATTAAGTAAGTGAGCAGGAATAGATAAAGGTAGGCGGAAAGGGGGTAGCCGGTTAAGCCGGGGTAATTCTGGCAAAACCGGATTATTTAATGTGGAAACTGAGAATAAGAGAATTATAAACATAATTTTTATAATACTGGCCATAGTGGGGCTCATCTGGTTCTTAGTTAAGATCAGGTGGGTTTTAGAACTTATAGTGGCAAGCCTCCTCATCGTTTATATCTTGTCCCCGTTTACTGCATATCTAGAAAAAAAACAAAGATTCTCTCACGCACTGGCAGTAGCCGTTGCCTTTTCTATCTTTTTGCTAGTTATAGTTCTCATAATCAGTTTATTTATCCCCCTGATAGAAGCAGAGCTGCGTGCTATTGTTGAAGATATTCCCGCTCATCTCAAGCAGTTGCAACAGATTTTGCAGGAAGTTTCCGATTTTATAAGATCTTTAGAGATGATTGACCTCGATGTTGAAGAAGAAATAATTGGAACGCTCAATCAGCTTCCCCAAAATTTAGAGCCCATCCTGGCGGAGGTTGCCAATATATCACTTGTGGTTTTCACCAGGCTGGTAAATATATTCTTCATTCTCTTCATCGTTCTTTATCTTCTTTATGATTTTGAAAGCATCAAGAATGCTTTCGTTAATCTTATGCCGCCCAGATACAAACAAGAAGCCAGGGACATAATAGGCTTTATTGATCATAATTTTGGTAATTATATTCGGGGAAACATTATCCGCTGTACCTTAGTAGGTATTTTAACTGGCATTGCTCTCTTCATCATAGGAATGCCTTACTCCTTTTTACTGGGAGTGCTGGCCGGTATGTTGAATATTATTTTATACATTGGGCCTTTTTTGGCTGCAGTGCCGGCCATTTTAATGAGCATTTCTCCTACTACGCCCTCTTTTTTAAGTACCGTCATGGTGTATATAATTGTGCAGGCCCTGGATGGTACAGTTTTATCGCCGATTTTATTAGGGCGAGCTGTAAAGCTAAAGCCGATAACTGTGATAGTAGCATTGCTCGTAGGAGGCCAACTGGGAGGTTTCATGGGAATGATCCTTTCTGTGCCGCTGGCGGGGACTATTAAAAACATTGTCTATTACTATAGGGAAAAAAAAGTTTAATGACTAATCATTTTAAAGGCTTGCTTAACCTTGCTGACCTGTGTTATATTATTAAAGCTTAGCCCTGCTCTTTTTATTAAGAGCCGTTTAGTCCGAAGGGAGGTGAAGTGATGAGGCTGTACGAAACCCTGTGCCTTATAAGACCAGACCTGGAAGAAGAGGAATTAGAACAAAGTATTAAAAAAATCCGTACACAGATAGAGAGCACAGGAGGAGAAGTAAGAGAGCTGCAGCGCTGGGGAAAGAAAAAGCTGGCTTACCAGATAGAAAATTATACCGAAGGATATTATGTTCTTTTGACCTTTAGGGCTGATAACAAGGTCCTGGCTGAGCTGAAGCATTTCTTTAAGGTAAGTGAGCACTACCTGCGCTACATGACTCTGCGCCTGGAAGAAAAAGTTGAGAACAGGGTAGAAAAGAAGGCAGAAGCGGAAAAGATGGAAGCGGAAGAAATTCGGGCCGAAGTTCAGCCTGCGGAAGAAGAACAATCCCGCGAAGAACAATCCCGGGAAGAACAATCCCAGGAAGAACCTGCTGCGGCAGAAAACAATCCTGAAGCAAAGGAAGGTGAAGTTATTGCTGAATAGGGTTGTTCTTATTGGCCGGTTGACACGGGACCCAGAGCTAAGATACACACCTTCCTCGGGTGTAGCGGTGGTCAACTTTACTCTAGCTGTAGATCGTCCATATACCAACCAGCAAGGTGAACGTGAAACGGATTTTATCAGGGTTGTTGCCTGGCGCAAGCAGGCAGAAAGCTGTGCTGCCTACTTAAACAAAGGTAGCCTCGTTGCTGTTGACGGGCGCCTGCAGATCAACAGTTTTGAGGACCGGGAAGGTATAAAAAGGCAAATAGCTGAAATTGTAGCAGAGAGCGTTAAATTTTTAGAGACACGCCGTAAATCAGAAAAAGAAGAAGACGAAAGTACTGATTTTCCCGGTGACGACATGGATATGGTTGTGGGTGAAGATGACGTACCCTTTTAGCGTGATCTCATAGGAAAGGTGGCTGGAAAATCATGCGCCGAGAGAAAGGGCGTAGGGGCAAAAAGAAAGTTTGTTCATTTTGTATAGACAAAATTGAACAAGTAGACTACAAGCAAGCTGATAAGCTCCGGCGTTTTATGACAGAACGCGGCAAAATTTTACCCCGAAGAATCTCTGGTACTTGTGCCAGGCACCAGAGGCAGTTAACTGTTGCTATTAAGCGGACACGGGAAATGGCTCTTTTGCCCTATACCGCTGATTAATACACAGGGCCTGCAAGGAAGTAGTGCTTTAACTGCACTGCTTCCTTTTTTTCCGCTTGTTTCCGGCAGGACTTTAGTAGCCGCTGGAGAAGTATATCCACGGCATAAGCAGAGCAAGATTGAGGAGAGGAAGCCATGTCTTTCCGTGAAAACGGCCATATAGCAACTACGGTCCGGCTTATGGAGCGGCTTAAAATTGAGCTTTTATCAGCTGTTTCCAGGCTGCACCGCTCTTTGTTCCACGGAGCTGAGAAAAAAGCATTGGAATCACTCGGCCAGCTTATGATTGTTTGCTATCTCTTGGGGAAAAAACTTGGGTTTACATACTACCGCCTCGATTGCTTATTACAGCAGCAGGCGCGGCAGTTAATTCGCCAGGAAGAAGAGGAGCTGCTGCGTGAAGAAATGTTAGAGCTTTTGCAGTACCTGGAATCCCGGGAAAAGTAAGCGCCTCTTATTTTTTAATTTTTGTCTTTTAGGGTTTTTAGGATTAAGATGGATAATACAAGATAAATTATTAGCAGGAGGTGAAAAGCAGCTTTTTTAAATAAAGCTGCCTTGTTTTATGAAAGTTATACTATTACAGGAAGTTCCAAAACTCGGTTCAGCAGGCGATGTCGTTAACGTAGCAGATGGCTATGCCCGCAATTATCTCATACCCAGGAAAATGGCTGAAGCCGCCACGCAGTCGCGCCTTAAGGAACTGGCCCAGCGGCAGGAAAAGCAGGAAAGAATTGAGCAACAAAACCTGGCTCAGGCGCAAAATGCGGCAAGCAAAATGAAAGACCTAACCCTTAAAATTAAAGCAAAGGCTGGTGAGGGGGGGCGGCTTTTTGGTTCCATTACTAATGCCGATATAGCAGATCTCCTGGGCAAGGAAGGTTTTACCGTAGATAAGAAAAAAATTGACCTCGAAGAACCTATAAAAAGTGTAGGCGATTTTGTTGTTAATATAAAACTCCATAGGGAAGTAACGGTGCCTGTAAAAATTCAAGTTGAACCCGAGTAAATAATTATTGTGGCCATAAAAGGGAGCTCTTTAACAGTGATGAGTAAGAAATATTATCTGAAGGAATTTGCTTCTAGCTTAAAAAATAAAAGCGAAAATAATTTGGAACAGCAAGTCAAGGCCCTCTATTTTTTTTTAGGAGATTTTTTTGGTGCCGAGGAGCTGGTCATGAGGGCCGGCAAAATGGATGCTCTGCCACTTATTCGCTCAGGGAAGATAGAAAAAAAGGTTCTGGGCCTGCAAAAAGTTGTCTTTGAAGATCCCACCCTGGACAAATTACCCGAGCGCAGCGAAATCCCTTTGCTCTTAAATAAAATCGAGGATAAAATTGCCAGCATGATGGCCAGAAAAGCCCTCGTCGAATCTATTGAGCAAAGGGTAAACAGAAAAATGCAGGAACGCTATGAAGATTATATCCTGGATCTTAAAAGGGAACTTTTAAAAGAGCAGGGTGGGCCTGAAAATCCCCAGACCTTAAAAAAATATGCCTTGCTGGAAAAAATTCGTTCCCGACATCTGTCCCGTTCTGCCATGGAACAGCTTCGCCCGCAAAGCCTGGAGGAGATAGTGGGGCAGGAAAGGGGAGTTGCTGCACTTATGTCCAAAATTGCATCTCCTTTTCCCCAGCATATTATTATTTATGGGCCTCCGGGCGTGGGCAAGACAGCGGCGGCGCGGCTTGCCCTGGAGGCAGCCAAAAAAATGCCCCACACCCCCTTTCCGGAAGATGCACCTTTTGTGGAAGTGGATGGGACAACCCTGCGCTGGGACCCGAGAGAAGCGTCAAACCCATTGCTGGGCTCCGTGCATGATCCCATTTACCAGGGTGCAAAAAAGGACCTGATCGAAGGCGGCATTCCCGAGCCCAAGCCCGGACTGGTGACGGAAGCACACGCAGGCGTGCTTTTCATTGATGAGATCGGGGAGATGGACATAAGGCTGCAAAACAAACTTCTTAAGGTCTTGGAGGATAAAAAGGTCATACTGGAATCATCTTACTACGACCCTTTGGATCCCCAGGTTCCCAAATATATAAAAGAAATTTTTGAGAACGGTTTGCCGGCGGACTTTCTGCTCGTGGGTGCCACCACACGCTCTCCCCAGGAAATAAGCCCGGCTTTGCGTTCACGCTGTACCACTGTTTACTTTGAGCCCCTTTCCCCTGCAGATATCAGGCAGATTGCGCGCCAGGGGGCTGCCCGTTTAAATATCACACTTACCAGTGGAGCGGAAGAAATCATCAGCCAGTACACAAACCAGGGCCGAACCGCCGTCAACTTGCTGGCCGATGCCTATGGCCTGCTCCTTTACAAGCAGCAGCAAGGAGCAGCAGGCAAAGATTCTAACGTCCTGGATGAGGAGCTAATGTTAGAGGTGATACGCAGCAACAGGCTCACCTCCCTGGCAAAAAGAAAAGATACGAGCAGACCGCGCATAGGCCGCGTCTTTGGCTTAGCTACAGCCGGTTATTCCGGCAGCGTGCTGGAAATTGAAGCCGTAGCCTTCCCTGCTTCCTTGCCGGGAAAGGGCCGCCTGCGCTTTAACGAAGCGGCTGGCACTATGGCCAGGGACTCAGTCTACAATGCAGCCTCGGTGCTTCGCCATCTAACAGGAATGGATATTAATGATTTTGACCTGCACATTAATATCGTTGGCGGGGCCAATGTGGACGGGCCCTCGGCAGGCGTTGCTGTTTTCCTGGCCATTTACAGCGCTGTGAAAAAAGTATATTTGCGCCAGGATATGGCCTTCAGCGGGGAGCTTTCCCTGCAGGGCTTTCTTAAACCTGTTGGCGGCCTTGCCGAAAAGGTTTATGGCGCCCAGCTTGCCGGCATTCAAAAAGTTCTCTTCCCCAGGGAAAACATGGGGGAGCTGCCATCTTCCCTGCGCCAGTTGGAAATTATTTATGCAAGCCACGTGCGGGAAGTATTACAACAGGCTGTTATACCAATGGATGATAACTTAAAGGAGGGCAGTGCCTCATGAATGAAGGAAAAGATCGCCTCCCTCCCCAAAATATTGAAGCTGAGCAGTCTGTTTTAGGAGCCATGCTGATAGAAAAGGAAGCCCTTCTTACAGGCGCAGAACTCTTGCGCCCCCAGGATTTTTATAAAGAAAGCCACCGCCTTATTTTTTCTTCTCTTCTCTCTCTGGCGGAAAAAGGCGATGCAGTTGACCTGGTTACACTGACTGAAGAACTGCGCCGGCAAAAAATTCTCGATGATGTTGGCGGCGTTACTTACCTGACGACCTTGGCCAATGCCACGCCCACCGCAGCCCATATTGAATATCACGCCCGCATTGTCAAAGAAAAGGCAATCCTGCGCAATCTTATTCAGGCTGCAACTACCATCGTAAAAAAAAGTTATGATGCCGACCAGGAAGCAACAGAGATTCTAGACGAAGCAGAACAATTAATTTTTGAGGTTGCCACCGCTAAAGATAGAAAAAGTTTTGTTCCGCTGAAAGATGTCCTGAGCGATACCTTTAAACGCATAGAGAAATTATATGAGCGCAAAAGCGGCGTCACCGGGCTGCCCACAGGTTTTCATGATTTCGATAATATTACGTCAGGGCTGCAGCCATCGGACCTGGTGATCATAGCTGCCAGGCCGAGCATGGGTAAAACCACGCTGGCTTTAAATATGGCACAATTTATTGCTGTTCATGAGAAACAGCCCGTTGCTTTTTTCAGCCTGGAGATGTCCCGGGAACAGCTGGCACAGCGCTTATTATGCGCCCAGGCTGAAGTAGATGCTCACCGGTTAAGAAGAGGATATCTTTCCAGTGAAGACTGGCCAAAACTTACAAAAGCTGTTGGGCCTCTTTCCCAGGCCCCGCTCTATATAGATGATACGGCAGCCATCTCAGTGATGGAGATGCGTGCTAAAGCGCGGCGGCTTAAAATGGAAAAAGGCCTGTCGGCCATTTTTGTGGACTACCTGCAGCTGATGCAGGGTGGAGGCAGGGCAGAAAACCGGCAGCAGGAAATCTCCGCCATCTCCCGCTCCTTAAAAGCTTTGGCCAAGGAGCTGAACTGCCCGGTTGTAGCCCTTTCCCAGTTAAGCAGGGCTGTTGAGCAGCGCAACGACAAAAGGCCCATATTAAGCGACTTGTTGGAATCAGGAGGCATTGAAGCCAATGCAGACCTTGTCTCCTTTATCTACAGGGATGATTATTACAATCCTAATACAGACAGGCCGCATATTACTGAAGTTATCATTGCCAAACAGCGCAATGGGCCGACGGGTAAGATAGAGCTTTATTTTATGGACAGCTTTAATAAGTTTTTAAATATCGCCCCCGAACACCAGGATATCTGATCCACACAAGGCATTTGGTGCAAGGCATTTGGTGGTTGATAACCTGTATTTACATTCGCTGCCTGTTACCCCCCAGCACTTAAGAGAGCTTTTCGTGAGTTAGCTCAAGTTATGTCGTGCTGGGAGCTAACAGGCAATTTGTTTGCAAGTATGGCTATTTTATGTTGTGCCCCCGGCTGCCTTTTAAGCAATAATCCGCTCTCTTCGCCTTTAAAGCAATTAAGCCTCCTCGCAAGGCTTCCGGTGGGCGACCGCTGCGAGTTCGCCCCCTGCTCACCTTGCGGTTTTTGACCTCCTGTCAAAAAGCCCACCTTCAGCCTACGATTCACTGTTGCTTTATAAGGTCTCGAGAGAGTCATATTGCAACAATTTCACCCCACTATCATCTTCCAAGCCAAAATATAATTTTTTAAATACAAAGCTGCTTTAAAAGCCCTTTTAGAACAACAGGGACGAAGAACAGTTATTTGACAGCAGCATGCCTCTTTGTTAAAGTGGTGGCGGATAAAGCTGCTTGGAAAATCCTCTTTA
>JAAZDU010000106.1 GCA_012512665.1 Bacillota bacterium
CCAGGACAAGCGCTATTGCTTTCCTAATTTCAAATCTACCGGTGGTGATGCCGACGGGCATATCCCCGGCGACCCGTCAGGCAAAAAAGAGGTGGAGACGATTATCGGCCTTATCAGTGTAGAGGGAAGCGATAACCCCAAGTATATGAACGAACTAAGCACCCTGATGCTCATGCTGGGGCAGCGGACTGTAACCGAGCAGACAGGCAATTTATTTGTTAAATACTTGAGTAAGATCGAGGTGCTCACTGATAAGCCGCAGAAATGGGATGCCCCCCAGGCCAACCCGCCGGGAGGCACTGTGCCCGCCGGGACCATGGTAACGCTGAGCAACTTGCACAATGACGACGATAAGATTTATTACACTACTGATGGCAGTACACCGACTATGAACAGCCCCATGTATAACTGGATCGCCAGCCGCTGGTGGTCCTCACGGGCAGATGTTCTGGGCAAAATCAACCACCCCATTGGTCCTCTTAATGAGCATACCATTATCAAGGCCGTTACTATCGGCCCCGGCAAATTGGATAGCGATGTAGTTACCTTCGAGTACTTTATTGAAGGTCAGGAGCCTGGTGACGGTTCCCCGGCAGCACCCCCTGCTGAGAAAGAACCACCGGCAGGAGACCCCGGGCCAGATGAATTACCGGAGGCGCCATCGGAAAAACATATTGTGCTTACCGTCGGCAAAAAGGAAATTGTTATAGACGGGGCTCCTTACACCCTGGATGCTGCACCCTACATAAATGTTGAGGCTGGGCGCACACTGGTCCCGGTGCGCTTTGTGAGCGAGGCCCTGGGAGCCGCTGTTGGTTGGAATTCCGCTACCGCACAGGTGATGATTACCGGAGGGGATAAAGAAATAGTCCTCACCCTGGGTTCCAACAAAGTTCAGGTTAACGGGCAGGAGCAGACCCTCGATTGTGCCCCTGTCTTACTTCCACCGGGCCGTACCTTTGTCCCCCTGCGCTTTGTGAGCGAGGCCCTGGGAGCCAAAGTTAGCTATGAACCCCAGACTGGTATAATTACGATCACCAGCTAGAACCTCATAAAACGCGCAAGACATGTTGTTATTTTAGGTAAGTAATTCTTATTAATAGCATAAGCATAAAGGAAGGGAGATAAAAATAAATTATGAAGAAACTAAGGTATAAGGGAAAAGCACTGCTGGCTTTATTGCTGTCCATCATGGTTGCAGCAAGTGTTTTCATAGGCGCTGTGCCGGCATCGGTTATGGCCCAGGGGAACAAGCAACCGGCAACTGATGTGCTCTATGAAGGGGGGGTTGATCTGGCAGCCGGCAAAACCTTTGTTGTGAGCGCCTACAACTCGGGGGCAGAATATGAAGTTAAGGAGAATACACCGCTGGGTGCACTGCAGGTAGCTGCCGCCGCCAGCGGCTTTAGCTATGAAGTAACTGATAAAAATTTTGGTGCCTCAGGAGCGCTTCTGCTGGACAACGTAGGCGGCTATGACTATAAAAAACCGGGCTGCTGGTATGCTTATGTTAACGGCATCTTTAAAGACGGCTATAACAACCCCGCCGGTGCCTTGAACCTGATTGAACTTAAACAGGGAGATAAGGTTGAATTTTACTATGCAGCAGATATTGATGATCCTTCAGATTTAGCTGCTGTCAGCTCAGTAGCTTTGGCGGCAGTGAAAACTGTTGTGGAAACAGGTGAAAAAGCTGCGGAAAGTGATGCTGCAGCAGCGGACTGGACCCTTCAGCTAGTGGGCGCAAAGGAAGTATCCGTGAGCAAAGACTATTTTGAAGAAGGTTTAGCCTGTGTTTCCTCTCATAGAGTAAGCTGGGTAGATGAGGATGGCAACGAATGGGGAGGCATCCCCCTCTGGCTGCTGGTGGCTATGGTCGATGATGATCCCGATACCGGCCCCTATCACTTCAATTTTAACGACGAGCTCGCTGCCCAGGGCTACGAAGTCAATGTTATCGCCGGCGATGGCTGGAAGGCAACCCTGGACAGTGCAGCTATTGCCCGCAATGATGGCTATATCGTGGCCAATACACTCAATGGCAAACCTTTACCCCTCAAGACTGAAGCCGGTAAAGGGTGCTGGCCACTTCACCTGAAAGGCTCTGCTGTCTTTGGTGGCCAACAGGTGGGTAACATTGCGCGCATCGAATTATCTGGTATGCCAGAGCCCTCTGAGGGCTGGACCCTGGAGCTAGTGGGCGAGGTAGGAGATACCATTACCCAGGAGGAATTTGAAGAAGGGCTGTCCTGTGCAGGTTCTGGACATGCCAGGAAATGGGTTGATAATGAAGGCAACGCCTGGTCTGGCGTGCCCCTCTGGGTGTTGTTGGGTGCAGTGGACGATATTGAGAGCAGCAACCACTGGACTTTTAATAATGAGTTAGCAGCCTCAGGTTATACGGTGGAAGTGATAGCCGAAGATGGCTATAGCAGGACCTTTGACAGCGCAAAAATAGCCAGAAGCGATGACTTTATTATAGCCAATAAAGTTAACGGCCAAGAGCTTACTGACTCCTGGCCGTTGCGCCTGGTCGGCGATGGTGTGGCCAAAGAGGACGGCTCACTGGGA
>JAAZDU010000107.1 GCA_012512665.1 Bacillota bacterium
GCAATATACCGTATGGGGATATGGCTGTTTTATATAGAGCCCATGCCCAATCGAGGGCATTAGAAGAAGAACTAGTTAAAAATAATATTAGCTACCAGATTTTTGGTGGCACTAAATTTTATGAGAGAAAAGAGATTAAAGATATACTGGCATACCTCAAAATTCTTATCAATAAGGATGACGATGTAAGCCTTGCACGCATTATTAATGTTCCCAAAAGAGGCATAGGTGTAAAAAGCTGGGCAAAGGTTGAAAAATTTGCTGTTGATAGAAGATTGTCTTTATATGATGTTTTGTCCTATATTGATCAAGTACCTGGTCTTACGCCGAGGGCTATAAAACAATTAAAAGACTTTAAAATATTAATGGAGCAATTTCATGAAAAACTTAGTACTTCCGCTATAACAGAAATAACTTCGCATATTTTAAACGAAACTGGATATCTGGAAGCTCTCATACAAGAAGATACTGTCGAGGCAGAAACAAGACGTGAATACTTAAGAGAGTTTCTTAATGTGACCACAAATTACGACCAAAAGAATCCTGCTGGTTCCCTAGAAGACTTTTTGGCAGAAGTATCCCTGGTTACAGATATTGATAATTATGTTGATGAATCTGACAAGTTAGTGCTGATGACACTCCATAGCGCAAAAGGACTGGAGTTTCCCGTTGTTTTTATCATGGGGATGGAAGAGGGCACCTTCCCCCATTTTCGTTCGCTAACAAGTGAGCAAGAAATGGAGGAAGAGCGTAGGCTGTGCTATGTTGGTATGACCAGGGCTAAATATAAGCTTTATTTATCCTTTGCCAAAAGAAGGTTTATTTATGGCGAAACTTATCCCAAATTACCCTCACGCTTTTTACAAGAAATACCCGAGGAATACCTTGATATCTCTACCAATAGAGAAAAGGTACATGCGAGCAACATCTTGGCAAGCAGATCTTTTAATGAACAGCCAGGAAATAATTTTAGGGTAGGCGATAAGGTATCCCATCAAAAATGGGGTGAAGGGCTCATTGTGGAAGTTAAACCTGGCGATACAGTGATCAAGGTAGCTTTTTCTAAACAAGGTATTAAAAGCCTGGATACTTGTTTCGCCCCCCTTAAACTTTTGGAATAACTACAGCGTTGATGAAGCAAAGGAACTGCTACCTGACCCGTTTTTTGTTCCGCTTGTAACGGGTGGACACTCTAAATTTAGTGTAGTATAATTGTGCTAATTTATTTTTTTCATAGATGGAGGTTTTTCCCATGGGGGAGCTTAAGATTTACGATACCACTCTTCGGGATGGTGCGCAAAGAGATGGTATTTCTTATTCCGTTGGAGAAAAAATTACAATTGCAAAACTTTTAGACAACCTGGGTCTAGATTATCTGGAAGGTGGTTGGCCGGGTTCTAACCCAAAGGATCTTGAATTTTTTTTTAGGGCACGCAAAACAGCTTTCAAAAATATTAAAATAGCTGCTTTTGGCAGCACCCGACATGCGGATGCTAAGGTAGAAGAGGATATTAATGTAAAGCAGCTGCTGGAAGCAGAGACGGAGGTCGTTACTATTTTTGGCAAAAGCTGGGATTTTCATGTCACAGAAGCGCTCCGAACTAGCTTAGATGAAAACCTGCTGATGATAAAAGAATCGGTTTCGTACCTGAAAGATAAAGGTAAGGAAGTAATATACGATGCGGAGCATTTTTTTGATGGTTACTGCCACAATCCTGACTATGCCCTGGCAACAATCAAGGCAGCTGAAGCAGGAGGAGCTGACACCATAGTACTCTGTGACACCAATGGGGGCATGCTTCCTTTGCAGTTGCAGGAGATAATACGCCAGGTTAAAAAAGTCGTTAACGCACCCCTTGGTATCCATGCCCACAATGATGCTGGCATGGGTGTTGCCAACTCTATTATTGCCTTTCAGTCCGGAGTAGTTCATATTCAGGGGACGATTAACGGCTACGGTGAAAGGTGTGGCAATGCCGATCTGTGCACTATTATTCCTAATATACAGTATAAGCTTGGTTATAAGGTGTTAGATGAGAACAAACTAAAAAATTTGAGGAAAATTTCTTACACAGTTGCCGAGCTAGCAAATATGGTACCTTCGGCTAGTCAACCCTATGTGGGGAGCAATGCTTTTACTCATAAAGGCGGGGTTCATGTTGACGCTGTCTTAAAACATCCAGAGACCTATGAACATTTTAACCCCGAGCTGGTTGGTAACAGGCGACGCATCCTTGTTTCTGAGCTCTCAGGAAAAAGTAATATCCTTTATAAGGCTAATGAGATGAATATTAAGCTAACCAAGCAATACCCAGAAACGGAAAAAATATAGGAAACAAATAAAAGGATGGAATACGAGGGGTATCAGTTTGAAGTTGCAGAGGGTTCTTTCGAGCTTCTCCTATGGAAAACTATGAAAGCCTATAAGCCCCTGTTTACTCTGGAGGGTTTCCGGGTTATTAATGAGAAGTATAAAAACAACGATGGAGATATGATTTCCGAGGCCACTGTAAAAATTATAGTTGGAAATCAGAGAGTGCATACCGTAGCAGAAGGAAATGGGCCTGTTAACGCTCTTGATCAGGCCTTGCGCAAAGCTTTGGAGGATATTTACCCTGCATTAAAAAAAATAAAACTGGTCGATTACAAGGTTCGGGTCTTAGAAGGTCGCGAGGGTACGGCTGCCAAAGTAAGGGTATTAATTTTTTCCAGAGATGATAAAAAGCAGTGGGGAACGGTGGGCGTTTCAACTAATATAATTGAGGCTAGCTGGCTGGCTCTAGTTGATAGTATTGAGTATGGAATACTTTGTCGCCAGGGGAAAAGCCCGCATGGTCTTAAAACAGAAGTATTAAAAAGAATGTCGGAAGAACTGGAATTGGATTTTTCCTGGGATATCGCAGACTGAACTGGAAGGGAAGTTTATGAGATGATTAAAGGACAGTTAACGGGCATTGGTAGTCTGCCACATCAGGATGCTGATGCAGCCCTTGACCTGATTTTTAAATATATGCCCACTGGCCCTCATTGGCCACAGCTACCTAAAATGAGTGCTCAAGAGGGTTTTATTCAGCAATACTTACAACCGTTGTTTTCTTTGCAGATGCTTTATCTCGATGAAAACAAGGTGCCGCATTTTAGAGACAACGAAAAAGATTGGACAGAGAAGTTAACTAAGTTTTATCAATTATACCTTGATATTGAATCTGCCCAGGATGACAGACAATATTTATCACTCTTTGCCTTTCCTCAAGAAACAGCCCATGGTTTTTACAAATTTGTTAATAAAGACTTTTCTTCTTACCCAGTAAAACCTTTTTTTGTTAAAGGACAGGTGAGCGGCCCTGTTACTGTTGGGCTCCAGGTTGTTGCTTCGGACGGCGTTCCCGCATTTTACAGGGATGATTTAAGAGATATCCTTCTAAAAACCCTGGCTTTTAATGCTTTGTGGCAAGTTAAATTATTGCAGGAGAAAAAGCTACCTGTTTTACTATTTATTGATGACCCTGGCCTGGTTGCTTATGGGCAGTCAACTACAGTTGCTCTGAGCCGTGCACTCATTACTAAAGCACTAGCAGAGATGGTGGCGGTGCTTAAGAATGCTGGCGCGCTGGTTGGTGTACACTGCTGTGCTGGCATTGATTGGTCAATCCTCTTTGAACTTGACCTTGATATAGTCTCTTTTGATGCATTTAATTATTTTGATTCTCTTTTGGTCTATACCTCATCTTTATCTGATTTTTTGGATAGAGGAGGAGTTCTGGGA
>JAAZDU010000108.1 GCA_012512665.1 Bacillota bacterium
CTCTACTAACATTAACCCGAAAGCTTATCCTTGACCCTATACCTAATAAATACTTGACGTTGGTCCCTATAACAAACTCCTAAGAACCTTTCCTCGTTCAGTTTTCTAAGAGCATACCGCTTCTTGCAAGCGCTTTGCTGCAAGCGCGGCTTTACTAATATAGCATACAATAAAAACCCTGTCAACAATCAAAAGAAATTTTTTGTCGAAAAAGTAAATGCAAGATGCAAACTTGACAAATAAGATCTATGAAGAACGTATCATGCCAAGCATCATTTTAAACTGTTATATATTGTATAATATACAAAATAAAAAACCTCGCTAATCGCGAGGTCTTAAAGTTGGAAAGAGAATTACATCACGAATAGAAGGTGAATCTGTCAGCATCATCACCAGCCTATCAACGCCTATGCCAAGACCTCCCGCAGGAGGCATACCATATTCCAGGGCTCTGACAAAATCCTCGTCCATCATGTGAGCCTCTTCATCCCCGGCCTGGCGCTGGGCTTCCTGTCTTTCAAATCTCTCCCTTTGGTCCAGGGGGTCAGTAAGCTCTGTAAAAGCGTTCGCAACTTCTTTACAGCATAAAAATAATTCAAAACGGCTGGTAAATTGAGGGTCATCTTGCTTTCTTCTGGCTAAAGGGGATACTTCCACTGGATAGTCCAGAACAAAAACTGGGCCCCACAGCTTGTCTTCACAAAATTCTTCAAAAATGGCAGCCATAATTTCCCCCCGTGAAGGTTTGCCTTCCATAGACAAACCGCACCCTGAGGCTATTTTTAAAGCTTCTTCATTGCTTTTAATTTGTGAAAAATCTACGAAAGCATACTTTTTTACAGCTTCTTCCATAGTAAGGCGAGGCCAGGGGGGAGTTAGATCAATATCTTTTCCCTGATATGTTAATTTAAGAGTTCCCAATGTTTTTTGGGCAACATATACAACAAGGTTTTCCGTTAAATCCATCATATCTTTGTAATCTGCATTGGCCTGATAGATCTCAACAGATGTAAATTCAGGGTTATGGCTGGTAGAAATACCTTCATTGCGGAAAACGCGTCCCAGCTCAAACACTTTTTCAAAGCCTCCCACCAATAACCTCTTAAGGTGCAGCTCAGTGGCAATGCGGAGGTAAAGATCTATATCCAGGGCATTATGGTGTGTAATAAAAGGACGCGCATTAGCTCCCCCTGCAATAGTATGCATCACCGGGGTTTCCACTTCTAAAAAACCTTGCTCAGTAAGATAAGTCCTTATGGCCTGAACTATTTTACTCCGCAGGGTAAAAACCTTCCTGATATCGGGGTTTACAATAAGGTCCAGGTACCTTTGGCGGTAGCGGAGCTCTACATCCTTTAAGCCGTGCCACTTCTCCGGCAGCGGCCTTAATGATTTTGTCAGCAAGCGAAAATTGGAAACCGAAATAGTAACCTCCCCTGTGCGGGTTTTAAACACCTCCCCCTCTACCGCCAAAATATCGCCTATATCAAGCTCTTTAAAAAACTGGTAATCATCTTTACCGACATTATCCTGCCTGATATAGATTTGAATTAATCCCTTTTCATCTTGAAGATGAGCAAAGCTTGCTTTACCGTGCCCTCTGCGTGTCATCATCCTACCGCTTAACGAAACCGATTTTCCTTCTAGAAAATCAAAATTATCTAGAATTTCTTGAGAACAGTGAGTCGTTAAACACTTTTCTGCAAAGGGTTCTATTCCTCTCTGCCTAAACTCTGCAACTTTTTGTTTGCGTATAGCGATCTGATCACTTAGTCGCTCTGTTTCTGACATTGCAAAGAACCCCCAAACTATTTTTTAATATTCATTATTTTATATTTAACAAGTCCAGCTGGAACTTGAACTTCAACAATATCTCCAACCGTTTTGCCAATGATATTTTTTCCAACCGGGGATTCATAAGATATTTTACTGGCAGATGGATCCGATTCGGCAGAGCTGACAATAGTAAAGTTTAATTCCTTCCCATCATCTAAATTCATTAGCGTTACGGTAGAACCAATACCTACAATGTTGGTATCAATCTCTTCATCCTCAATAAGACGAGCATTGCGAAGCATTTTTTCAAGAGTAATAATGCGCCCTTCTATAAAAGCCTGTTCGTTTTTAGCATCCTCATATTCTGAATTCTCCGAGATGTCGCCAAAGGATATAGCGGTTTTAATTTGGGAAGCGACTTCCCTTCTCTTTACGGATTTTAAATAATTTAGCTCCTTCTCAATTTTTTTTAGCCCGCTTTGAGTTAAAAATATTTCCTGGGCAGACATGCTTTCCTCTCCTTTAACGAATAATCAACTCAATCTTAAGTCAAATTATATGTTGCGTTAGTTTTCTTTATACCCTTTGAAGAACCTTTGAGCTTGGCTAAAATTGTAAGATAACAGCAATACAACAGATTGGAATATAAATATAGTGCCAAGACA
>JAAZDU010000109.1 GCA_012512665.1 Bacillota bacterium
GGATGTTATTGCGCGGTTTTTTCCTCGCCATAAAAATGAAAACAGTTGCCGTAATTGTTTTGGGGACAGCCCTTTTTCTTTTCTGGACCGCCTTATTTTTATGGCCCCAAAAAGTTTTGCCCGTGCAGCAGCAGGGCAGTGCCCCCCTGAGCGGTCAGGTGGTGGTGCTTGATCCAGGGCATGGAGGTATTGACAGCGGTGTTCACTATGGTGATCTTATCCTGGAAAAAGATATTAATCTTAAGCTATCCCTGGCTTTAAAAAAAATATTAGAAGAGCTGGGTGCAGAGGTGAAGATGACCAGAGATAAGGATCAGGATACAAGCCATTTGATCCCCGGTGAGCCAGATTCACGCTACCAGCGGGATGTGTGGGGGAGGGTAAAGTTTATAAATGAAAGCGGCGCCTCTTTTTTTATAAGCCTGCATGTTAATTCCTGTCATGACCCGTCTGTAAGGGGTTCTATTGCTTTTTATTGCGACCGCTTCCAGGAAAATTATTACCTGGCACAGAGCATTCAAAAACATTTAAACAAAGTTGTGCTGGGAAGCACTGAAACCAACGACTATGTCCACAGGCAGATAAAGGAAGGGGATTTTTATGTCTTAAATGAAACCATTATTCCAGGTATTATCTTAGAAGCAGGGTTTCTTACAAATCCGGAAGAAAGAGAATTGTTGACTGACCCGGGGTATAGAGAAAAGTTAGCGCTGGCCATCAGCCAGGGTATTATAGAATATATAGACTTGCTCCCAGTGTTATCCAGCTCTTGGGAGGAACAAGAAGCGCAAAAAATTTACGCACTTTATTTCAATTAAAGACGAGGAATGTACAAGTGCAAGAAGACTGAAGAGAAATGATCTCTTATGCTGTTATAAAAATATATGACATTATGCTTATTGCTTGGGCATCATGTTTTATAAGCCAGTGAAATTAATTTGTAGAAAGCTATTAACTATATGTAGTATCTAGAAGCCTTTGCCTATTCAGCTCAATCGTCTAGCCATTCATTATAGCCAAGGTTTTCTAAACTGGTAGCTGGGGGCACCAGAGCTTAATAAACTTGTTGTGAAATGGCTTGAGACCTGGTAAAAGCTGTTGTTAGGCTTCGCTTCCATTGGCTAACGCAGCTTGGGCTCGTGAAGCACTCAAGGACACTAGCCCATCTTTCTTCTATATTGTCAATGTACTTAGCAGCTTGTTGCTCATATTAATAACCCATTTCATAATGACTACCCTTCTAAAATGGCTACTGTTATAATGAGCCAAAATTTTGGTTCCGTAGCAATACAGGGACGGTAAAAATCGATACTAGAAATGCCACAATCAGGATATTATTTAGGAGATTTTCAGCAATAAGTGATTACCAGCAACATTAGAGGGATGAAAAATGCAAGGTTTCCAGCATGTACCAGCATGTAATAATATAGGTACCCCCCTTTTGATAGAGGGGTACCCAAGTATCAGCTATCATATTACCGTCCTAGATCTTTATAAGTGTAAGGTTTAAGACCAAGGTCTTTGGGAGAAGTCGGTGCAGGAACCAAAGCTTCATAAACCTGCTGGGCGTGACATTGAGACCGAGTAAAGGCAGTTGCTGCACATGAATAATAAAGAAGCTGTTTATCTCCGTTAGCTGAATTGGCCTTTTTATGCCATTTAACACCCTCATAATACTCAGCATTTGCCTTGGAATACAATTCATTAAGTGCTGCATACCCTGTATCGGAGTAATTTAGCCACATTAGTTGGCTATATGCTTTGGCGATATTATGGTGAGCCACAGTTTTAGCGGCATTCACGACATTATTTGGATTTGCAGCAAGTGCTAATTCGTAGAAAGTATGAGTACCTTCTATTTGATAATAATCTGCACCTGGTGCAAGTGGATAAGCTACCTTTCCTGCTGGACCTAAGCAAACATACATTACTCCATTATCACCTTTATCAGGTAGACAAATACCTACATTATTATTGTCCAAGTTGCATATTACTTGGTTCCAGCCTTTACCTTGTGTATCATAATAGGCATCTCTTACTTCAGGGTCACAGGGGTACAATGATCCTTCAGGTGGCGGAGTACCGGGGAAACGCCACATCATTTTAACAAACTCTAAATCTATATTACCGTGGTAGTTGTGAAGCATATTCCAGAGATACATGTTTCGGGTAACACTGCTAATACTGGCGCTTCTGCCAAGCCAGCCACAGTGCTCAATAAACTCTTCACCCAGAATAGCTTCACACCCCTCATTTGTAAAGTAATTATTTGTTGAATATATGAAGTTGGTATTATCACCGTATTCTTTTTCTCCAGTTGTATATTGTCCAGGCTCCCGTACGCTTTTAAAAGCAGAACTCCATTCAACAACGTAAGCATTACCACTTATATCTGAGAAGTGATAATTAGCGGAAGATGTTAAATGCTCCCAACTTAAAAACATGTTCTTAGCTTCTTCCGCATTATTACAATATTGAAGTAATGTAAGGTAGTGGCATGAACGAGGAAGACCCCAATCGGTGTCCTCAGGGCGTCTGGCGAATCCTCCGCTGGCGCCTATAAATAGGCCCGCGTTATTCATGCCTGGATGAGCGCTTGGTAAACCGCCTGCTGGCGCACTAGATATCCAATTATTACCATCCTCAGGAAACGCGACCAGTGTTATACTGTGATCAAAAGTTGCATCGGTGCTGTTAGCAGCAATGAGGCGCCCATCAGTGGTAGTACTTCCCCAAACTGAAAAAGCAGAACAATTATCTTCATTTTTTTCTTCTGGAGGAGGAGGCTCTCCAGGGTATGTCATAGTCCCAACGAAGTTTGCTAGTACCTCATTATACGTAAGCTCAACGCCGGCGTCGGTTGCCCCGTCAGCCATCCCTTTAAAGTAATCTATTAATTGGGGGGTATACGCTTTAAGATATCTCTCGTTAACAGCCAATGCATTTAGTTCTTCTTCAGTAAGTTTGCGCTGCATATTTTCCAAGATCCACGAACCAAACAGCTGAGCAAGCTGCTGAAAGTATTGATAACCCATTTCATAGTTAGAGCCTTTCAAAATAATGACTGGTGCGATACTTGGCGGTAGTTCTGGATTAGGTATAACGTCTAACGGTCCAGATTCAGATGCTAGTACTGGTGTAACACTCAAC
>JAAZDU010000359.1 GCA_012512665.1 Bacillota bacterium
GGAACCTCTACCTCCTTCGGGGGTATTCATTCTTGTCGAATGTGAGGTTCCTCTTCTACTTCTATATGGTATTTCCCTCCATAAGCCTACAGTAATTTTACACTAACCCCTAGTTTGATCGTGTCAACCCACTGTAGGTTTCAAAAGAACCTCACATTCAACTTAGATAGCCAATTGTTCATTTATCCTCTTTAACGCCGTCCGGGTCAAGTTGCTTCGACCATTGAAAAGGGGTATGTTATTAAGATTTTCTTTACCAAGCAGTCGTCTCTCCTTTAGACGTCTCAACTCCCTTTTGACCTTAAAATTTAGTTCTGTGATAATGGGAACCGGTTCTTTTGAAGCCAGGTAATGTTCATAAACCGATTCGCCGTTTGCTTTCACTGCACGCATACTGGCCATATTATCTGCCCCTTTGAGACTCCATGCCATCGGACGGCTGCTTAACCTGGCCGCCAGGATGTGGCTGACATGTCCTTCGGCACTGCAACCTACTTGGGGGTTTTTTACCGACGCCTCAATACCGTCCCAATTGTTTTTGATATACCTGATGGTGTCTTTAATTCTCTTCTTTCTTGACGCCTCTTCAGCCAGTCTCAAGGCTTCTTGGAGATGGTTTAATACAGCCTGTTTGTTAAGCTTCCAAATCTCTTTATAGATCGATAATCTTAAATCCGGCGCATGGGCAGTTGCTTTTATGATATATTTGGACAAGTGAAATTTGTCCAGGATAAAAATGCTCCTTGGGATATATTCCTGCCCGGTCCGGATCCAGGTAGCACCGTCTCCGGATAGATAGACCGCTTCGATACTGGAAAGATCGTAATAGGCCGCTATGTAGTCACAGACCTCTGTCCAGAATTTTTCCGGCTCTTTGTCCACCGCAGTAAAATACCTGGCATTTTTTAAATGACAGCGGGGCTTGTTTTCAACCCCTTCATGAACGTAAATAAGCCGGGCCTGAGCACACTTACGCCCTCTTACTTTTAAGTGGTCTTCATCGGCTTCTATATATAGTACAGGCACACGCCGCTTTGTTGGAGGCGCTACTGCTTTTTTAGCTTTGAATTCTTTTACACATGTGGCTACAGTTTGTTTACTAACCTTTAATACAGCGTTATGGCGGCTAACCTGTAAGGTGGCTCCTTCATAAGACATTGCTACACATGCTTCCGTAAGATCTGCTTTTAAATTTGCTCCCACACGCGCATGGGGCTTAATGCCTACTTTCTTATCCACCAAATAGGCGTACTGCTTGCTCTGTTTATGCCGGTAGTAGCTTCTTTCAAATACTAACTGGCCAAAAGGGGTTAGTATCGCCTTCGGGTCATTACTCCGCACAATCGTCCAGCTGCGTCTCCTCTCTTCGCTCTGCCGATACTTTTTATCTAAAGCTTCTAGCACCTCTTTTAATATTTCACATCCCAGATTGTCTAGCTCTTTTTTAAGGTTGGCTTCAAATGTGCGATAATCACATTTGCCTTCTAAAAATCTTAAGGTTTTTTCGGCTACCGAAAGGATTTTTGCTTCTACTAAACGAACTATATCCATGAGGAACCTCTACCTCCTTCGGGGGTATTCATTCTTGTCGAATGTGAGGTTCCTCTTCTACTTCTATATGGTATTTCCCTCCATAAGCCTACAGTAATTTTACACTAACGGTTTGCGAAGGTCACCCTTAAAAAACGTCCCCTGTTTTCCCTGTTAAGTAAGTCAGTGGTGAAATTTTAGTCCGGCAAGGAGCGGGCCGCCGCTTTAATCGCTTTTTTATAAAATTATATTTCGTATCTTAGCCCATTAATCTCCAGGCTCTTGTATGCAGTATCACCTGCCAGGTAAATATTAGCCCCGGCACTAGAAATAACAGCTTCCTTGATGATGTAGACCTTAATCCCTTCCACAAGAACCAAATCATAACCCGCGGGGTCTTCCGGTTTTTTTGCAAACAGAACAGGTTCTTTAGTGACTCCGAAACAGCCTGACATTATCGCTGCTTCCACGGTAACAGTGCTACCCCTATCAAGAAGGTATTCTTTTGCATCGCTGTCAATACTGATATTCATCGTTTTTTCACCTCCCCTCCCCGCAATTTTTTATTTTTATCATTCGACATGTTCTCTGCAAAAACCTTTTTTATTGTGAATGTCTTCCTCGCGCTCTGAGCGCAGCGGAGAGATTTAAGTTACCTTAGTTTTAAATCAAGCCCTTCTCTGCATTCTCCAAGTAAGAAGAAGAGGAACCCTAATGAATACCAATACCCAAAAGGATTTGGGCAAAAAAATACCAGGCACGAAAAGACACGAAAGACACGAAATAGTTGCAAAAAAATAAGCCATGTGGTATAGTAAAAACTGCTTAAAAATAAGCGTTTTGCGCCTGTAGCTCAGTTAGGACAGAGCACCGGATTCCTAATCCGGGTGTCGCAGGTTCGAGTCCTGCCAGGCGCACCATTTTTTTATCATTATGTCTATTCTTGCCTCCTTGTGTCCCCATCATATCCTGCCACTTTTTTAATTCCCTTATTTACGGGTCATAAAATAGATGTAATTGTCGTATTATTAGCAAGAACATATTGTTTTTGCCTTGTGTGAAATATTTAATTAATTTAGCAGGAGTTGTTTTCTTCCTCCAGAAAAAGTTACATAAAAAGTTACATAATTATATTTTCTAAATGGTATAATTGTTTTATTTTGGTCTGGGGTGTAATGTGATTGCCATTTGATAACGTTAACCAAAAATTAAATACAGTTAATTACAATTTAAACGATTTATATTTAAGGAATAAGTACTTTTTTATCTTTGAACATTTTCCTTTCCCAGTTGTTTTTTTTAACAGGGAAAACAAAATTGAAATATTAAATCAAAAAGCAATCGAGCTTTTCCATAAGGCAGCACCCAATTCCTGGTCAATTTTTCCTAAAGCTGTAGGCAGTCCGCTGGCATGGCTTTCAAGAGAAGTTGCCTCTTTTAACTCTTCAGAGAAAGAATATTTCAAGATGGAAAAGCAAATTAAAATTGAGAATGTTAGTTATTTTTACGAGATAATTTTTAAAAAAATTTTTAGCAACATCCATTATTTATTAGGGACTACTGTACTTTTTCACGATATCACGATGCAAAAAAAAGCCTACGAAGAGCTTATGAAAGCAGATAAGTTAGAGTCTCTTGGAATTTTAGCAGCGGGAATAGCCCACGATTTTAATAACTATCTGACTGTTATGCTGAGCAGTATCTCTCTGGCCAGGGTATATGAAAAAAAACCGGAAAAAGTGTTTGAAAAAATAAAGAAGGTTGAAAAAGCTATTTTACAGGCAAAGAACCTTTCAAAGCAGTTATCCCTTTTAAGCCGGGGAGAGGAGCACGCCAAAGATATTGTTAACTTGGGAGAGTTAATTGAAGATATTTCTTCATTTGCTTTAAGCGGTTCTAATGTGCGCTGCCATAACAATTTATCTCCAGACCTTTATCCGATAGAGGCTAATAGCGGACAGATTAGCCAGGTCTTAGTTAATATTATTATTAATGCTGTCCACGCTATGCCCAATGGCGGTATTATTGAACTTATCGCTGACAATGTGTATATTCAAGAGGATAAAAACGACATCGGTTTAAGTGAAGGAAGCTATGTTAAAATATCTATTAAAGATGAAGGTGTAGGAATTCCTAATAATATTATACATAAAATATTTGAGCCATTTTTTACTACAAAAAAAGAAGGAAGCGGCCTGGGTTTGGCTATAGCAAATTATATTGTAAAAAAGCACAGCGGAGTAATTAAGGTTTACTCCCAGTCTA
>JAAZDU010000110.1 GCA_012512665.1 Bacillota bacterium
GCTGTGGCGGGTAGCAGGGCACAGCCACATTGTTGGGGTTATATGCCGTTTAGTGCGTATTTTCTTAAAGAAGCGACGCAGTTGATTGATAATGTGAAAAAACTAGGAGGCTACCTGTATGAGTTTTAGTTATAAGTTTTTTTATATTGGATTCCTAGTCACATTAATTATTATCGGTATTATTCAATTTTTCCAGTTTCCTAAATATCTCGATTATATTTTGCTTATTATAGCAATTGTTCTCGGAACCACCTATATAATCAAAAAGTTTAAAAAAAAGCAGTGAAGATGTAAAGTAAAAATACACATAATCTTTATTGTGCGCCTTAAAATAAGTGTGCATATACTTATAATCTAACCTTGTAGTAGAGCTTTGAATTGCCCATTATGTTTATAATGGGCTTTAGAAAGGGCTAAGTTGTTTCAATATCATGCTGCATCTGCATTATATTATTAGTAGCGCACATCTGCATGGATTTAAAATCGAAGAAGAAAAATAACAATTAAAAGTTTTCCAGCTAACTACTGTGTGCAGTAATTAAGGCAGTAGGGTCATATTTATATTCGTGGAGGTTGAATTTATGAATGATTTTACAAAGGAAGATATGGAGGAAGCACTCCGAGCCATAACTTCAATGATTAGCAAGACTGAGAAAGCAGAAGAAAAATTTGCACAAGGTACTTCTCAGCATACGTTACAAAAAAACAGGCTTAAAGCACTTAATATAGCTTCATCATTGATATCAAAAGAATTGGCAGAGAGTGATACTATGGAGGATTATACCAAAGGAGATTTAAAGAAAGCGCTTGCACCAATAGCTTCTCTGATCAGCAAATCTGAGAAAGCACAGAAAAAATTAGTGCAAGGTACTTGGCAGCATACGATGCTAAGTAATAATATCAAAGCACTCTATATAGCTTTCGCCATTGTTAACGAAGGCATTGAGCGAGATAAGTGCCGGAAAGAGCAGATGGAATAATACCCGTATTATAAGCATAACACGAAGTGCAACCAAAATTCCAGTTTAACCGCTGGAAGTATGAAAATGTTAAGTGGAGATGGTTTGTTGTTATCTGAGCAAAAATTTATTAAACGATTTGCCGGTATTAGAGTTTGGAAACGGGGGGATCGGCGTGCGCCGCATAAGCCGCTGCTGATTTTGTTTATGCTTGGGCGGGTGCAGCGGAAAGAGCCCCGGATGGTTTCTTACTCCGAAGTAGTGGAACCGCTGCAGCGGTTATTGGACGATTTTGGCCCGCCCCGGCGTTCATCGCCGGCATATCCTTTTTATCATCTTGCAAGCGACGGTATTTGGGAGTTTTCATTGCCGGGAGCCTTTAGTATCGTGGGCAGTCCGTCGGACCGTTTTTTGCTAGACAATAAAGTATCGGGGGGATTTAGTGAGGACATATACGCCGGTTTAATGGACAACCCTGGACTAATCAGGACAATTGCCTTGAATGTGTTAAATGAAAGTTTTCCTCGTTCATTGCATTCGGAAATACTCCTGGCGGCAGGTCTTGAACTGGAGGCGGCAGAAGTTGATGTTGGGGGTATACTGCACTCCCGTTCCC
>JAAZDU010000111.1 GCA_012512665.1 Bacillota bacterium
GAATAAGAGTCTTTATAAGCTTGCCCGTGTTACTCCCCCACAAAGAAAATGATCTCTCCGGGACGCACCATGCCCAAATGCTTGCGGGCCTGCATCTCCTGGTATTGAGCATCGTGGAGGAGCTCATATTCCCTTTCCAGCTGGCTTGTCTCCTCTTCCAACTTGGCTAACTGTTCTTTCAGCCGGTTTAATTCTCCTTTGGCCTCCTGGCGCTGAAAATATTGCAGGGAGAAAAAAAAACAGGCAAAGGAGACAAAAACAAGAAAGAATATATTTAAAAACAGGTCCTGCTTTCTGCGGCCTTTTTTATTTTGGGCCGCCTTTTGCTCAGCACGCGCGATATAAGTAACATTACCAATTCTGTGGTAATTATTACTCCTCCTGGCCATGCAGTATCCCTCCAGCGCAGCGGTAAAGGCAGGTTAAAACTTAACATTTGTTACGGTTGCTTTTAATTTGTTATGGTTACTTTCTTTTTTCAGGGCTTAAATTCCTTCTTTTCAGCGCATATTTTCTCTTTCTCATCCTGCTTATGAAGCGGGGCAGGCGGCGGGAGAAAACCAAGCAGGGCCAGCTAATAATCCGGCTAATAATTTTATATATCTTTGCGCAGGCTTTCTCAGCCAGGCAAAAAATATAAAACCAAAAGGGTAAAAAAATTTTGCTGTAGAGGTAAAAATACAAAATTAAACCCAGCCCCAGGGCAATAAAAAGGGCAAACCTTATCTCGCCCCAGGTATAATGAAAAAATGCCCCCAAAAGCAACGCCGTCATCAGAAGCCAGAGGAAAAGGTCTAAAAAGAAAAGGGCTTTGCGGCAGGGGAGAAAAACAGCACACCATGCCCTGTAAATATCAACCACAAAACCTGCTAGGGCACCCAACAGCAGGAAAGAAAGAAAAATTCTAAACTGCTCCTGGATATTTAACATAAGCAGCTTACCTGAAAAGACGTCCCAGCAGACCTCTTCCTCCGTGCTTGATGCTTCTCTCCTCTGAATAGGCCAGCTCCATGATCAGCCCCTCCACATTTAATTCACCCTGTTCCAGATTGAGATTTTTAATATGCAGCTCTTCCCCCCTGATAGCCAGCAAACCCTGCTGGGTTTCCAGTATGATCTCTTCATCGTCAAAGCTGTCCACGTTGAGGACTCCGGTGATATCCATCTTCTCCCGGTTTTCAATGGTTAACTGGTGCTTCACAGGCACTTCATATTTATCCACCATCGGCTCTACCTCCTTTGGGCCTTAAAAGAAAAAGAACCAGGAAACAATGCTCCTGGTATCATAGTTATTGTCAAAACATGAGGGATATGCCCTCCGGCCAAAATTTTTCAGGCCATTTTAATCCCATATTTTTACAATATCTACGTCCTTGTAAAAATAAGACACGATCTCCTCGTGCGTCTTTCCCTCTTCAGCCATGGCCCTGGCCCCCCACTGGCACATGCCAACCCCGTGCCCGTAGCCAGTGCCCGCCATCTTCAACATGCCCTCCTCCAGCTCCAGCTCCTCCAGGAAGGTGGAGCGCATCTCCGTGCTGCCCAGGGCCAGGCGAAAGTCGGGAGCCTCAATCTCTTCGTCGTTTATGCGCAGGAGGGTAGCCCTGCCCGAGGGCCCTTTTTCCACAATTTCTACCTTCTCCACCGGCCCGGGATCCTTACCTGTCTGTTCTAGAACTGCCTGGCGCACCTCCTCCAGGTCAAACTGGTGCTCCCATTCTCCCTCTTCTTCAGGGACGATCCTTTTCCCCGGGCTCTCCACGATGTGGATATAAGGAGGGTTACCTTCGTCAAAGCCCAATCCTTCGTCTGCCAAGGCAGTCCTGGGCCCAGCATAAGCGCTGAACCATCCACGGATATATTCATTCTTGTGTACTGCTACCTTACCCCTGGTCATCCCGACAGCCTTCCTAACCCGCTCTGTAATTTCAGCTGCGTTGTAAGCCTGGAATTCTTCAATATCGGTGGAGGCATGGGCGTTTTTATCAGACACACCTCCCTCTTCAACTATTTTCTGCAGGGTAAAGGTGCGGGCAATGATTGCCTGTGCAGCCAGCGCCTCTATAGGCCAGTCGAGATCCATCTCCCCGGCCACCACCCCGGCTATATATTCTTCCATCGGCATTTCTTTCACTGCCCCCTCTTCAGCTATATAGACACGCAGCACAGGTTCCTGCCCCGGTTCGGCCTCTAAGCCCGGGGGCAGGGCAAGCTCCCCTTCCCCCTGCCCCGGCTCCTCCCGGAAGGGCTCAACTTCTTCGGAACCCGGCAGGCGGCAGCCAAAGAAAGCTGACATGGATAAGAACAGCAAAAGCAGAGAGATAATCAACTGCCTGAAACTATAACCAAACATTCCTACCACCTTTTCCTTAGCTATTATCTGCTGCTTATAGTTTTTCCCTCTGCCCTTTGTTCATCCAACAAAAAAGCCCTCTATTTTTATGTTATAGAAGGCTTTTATGTAATGATTTCTATTACTTTATAATAATATTATATTACTAACAACCAATAATGCTTAATAATACGACGAGCAACATACTAAAATCCTTTACATGAGACCACAGCTATCTTATTTGACCATTACCTAACTCTTTCTTTAAGCTGCTTACCGGCTTTAAAGGCAGGAACATTCAGAGCAGGGATAGTAATGGTTTCCCCCGTAGCGGGGTTCCTTCCTTCCCTGGCTTCCCTTGGCCTGACATAAAAGGTTCCAAAACCAATAATCTGCACTTTTTCACCCTTGCTGAGGTAATCAGTAATAGTATCAAAGACAGCATTAACAACCTTTTCCGAATCCTTTTTAGTAAAACCAGACTTTTCCGCTACAGCACCTATGAGTTCAGATTTGTTCATGAAAAACTTCCCTCCCAATTTCTTAATGATAGGGCAATCTTTGCTTTTCTATTCGCTAAGGTATTTTGTAATTCCTGCTTGCCTAACTATTTTTTGCCTGTTTTTTCGCTATTTTTTGCTTCATTCCACCAAAAATCCAAATCCTTCAAGCAGAACTTGGAAAAATCCCCTCCCCTTGCCTTCACCTGCTCCTCTATATAAGAAAACCTCCCGACAAATTTTTCTATAGCCCCGTTTAAAGCTGTCTCGGAGTCAATTTTCAGGAAACGGGCGACATTTACTACAGCAAAGAGAAGGTCTCCCAATTCTTCCTCTATTTTTTCCCTGTCTTCGGAATTATATACATCCTTTAATTCCGCTATTTCTTCCTCCAGCTTTTCCAGGGCGCCGCTAATATCAGGCCAGTCAAATCCAACATCGGCGGCCCTTTTCTGTACTTTCTGGCAGCGCAGAAGGGCTGGAAACTCTGCGGGGAAATCAAAACGGCCCCTGCCCCTGTGCCCTTTCTCCCGGCTTTTTATCTTTTGCCAGGTGGCCATCACCTCGCCGGCGCTCTTCAGCGTCAGATCGCCAAAGACATGGGGGTGGCGCCTGACAATTTTGGCCGCAATAGCTTCTATCACCTGCCAGAGGCTAAAGCTGCCGCTTTCCTCGGCCAGGCAGCTGTGGAAAATAATCTGCAGCAATAGGTCGCCCAACTCCTCTTTCAGGGACTCCATATCCTTTTTATTAATAGCTTCTATAACTTCAAAGGCCTCCTCCAGCAGGTAAGGGCGCAGGGAGATATGGTCCTGCAGCCTGTCCCAGGGGCAGCCCCGGGGCCCGCGCAGGCGCGCCATCAGCTGGGCCAGGTCTTCCAGCAGGTAACTTGCGGCGGGCAAAATTCTGAAAGCAGCCGCACTATCCGGAGAAAACGGGGGCGGGCTGGAGGCTGTACCCCTGGCTATACTGCCCGCTTTCTCACCGCTCATATAAAGGAGCTCTACCCGATGGCTTTGGCCGTAAAAAGAGGATACTTTTTTTAACCAGCTCCCATACACTGCGGGGCTGTAGATATCCGTAACAATAATATCCATGCGGCTGGGCCCCTTGAAGCTGTCCAGGTCAAGGGCATCCAGCAGGGCCAGGCCCTGCTGACACTGCCCCGGCAACATTTCTAAAGCTGCTTCAAAAAAGCTGCGGGCAGGGAAGATCTTCACCTCCATCCCCCCTGAAAGCGCCCGCTTATACAGAGCACGGGCCGCTGCGTCCTCCATGGGATGGCCAAAGCAGGCATAAGCTGCCCTGCCCCGTAAACGGGCCTCCTTGAGCACGCTCTCTACCAGGCTGTCCTTTAGCTGCCGGAGATGAACGCCTGCAGATAATTTTTCCGCTGCGGCAACAAATTTGGCGCCGCGAGGCAAAAAGCTCCCGGCCAGGCTGTTTCTGACACAAAAAAACTCAAGCTCATTTACTTCAGCAGGAAAGGCAGGAGGTTCACCCTGCTTGTTCAGTTCCAGACCTGTTAAAAAAATGATCGGCATGGATTATTTCTTCCTTTTATGAAAATTATATGAGGCAGCCCAGCTGGCTACCCTGGGTCCTATCCTGGGGATATGCTGCAGATCCTCCTGGTGGACAGCTCCTGAGAGAAAGAGGGCAACAACAAAAAGAATAATACCGGCAAAAATAGCCAGCACAAGTGCCCCGGCAGCAACCAGGCGTTCCGATAGCTGCCACCACTGGAGCCCATAGTAAAAAGAATAACGGTAAATAAGGCTAACTCCCAGGGACATCAACACCGTGGCCAGCAGCGGCTTTAAAGCCGTCTCTACCCACTGAAAACGCCAGGAGGTTACCCTGGAAAGCTGCAACAGGTTTAAAAAAGCAGCAAGGAAAAAGCCGCTGACAGTGGCCAGGGCAGCACCGCCCACATGCAAAAAGCTAGCCGTCAAAAACCAGGTGAGAACAAGCTTAACAGCGGCTCCCATCAGTATATTTTTCACCGGGATCATCGTGCGGCCCAGCCCCTGCAGCGCCCCCGAACTGGTGATATAAAGGGCGAGAAAAATAACAGCCGGGGAAAGCATAGCCAGTGCATAGCCCGCTCCGGGTGTTTCAAAAAGGACAAAGCAGATAGGCTCAGCTAAAACCAGCAGCCCGCCCGCTGCCGGTATGCCTAAAAAAAGGGCAAAGCGAATCGCCAGGTTGAGGCGGTTGCGGATAAGGCGGGGGTTTTTCAAAGCCTGTGCCTCAGAAACGGCAGGCACCAGGCTCATGGCCAGGGCCACGGTGATCACGGTGGGAAAGTGCACGATAGAGCCGGCAAAACCCGTCAGCTGGCCGTATAAAGCTGTGGCCCGCTCCATAGAAAAGCCCAGCTGCTGCAGGCGGGCCGGTACGATGCTCATATCCAGCAGGTTCATTAAAGGCATGGCCAGGGAACCAAATGTGATAGGCAAAGAAAGCGTAAAAATACGGTAAAGGATGGTGCTAAAAGCCTGGGTGGCTTCCTGCCCATTGCGGTATATCTTCATCTCCCTGGCAAAATATTTGCGGCGGCTGAAATAAATATAGAGCAGGACCAGGAGCGACATGAGGGCACCAAAGCTGGCGCCAAAGGTGGCGCCGGCTGCGCCATATTCCAGCCCTCGCGGCAGGAGAAGGAAGGAGAGGACCAGTGCAGAGAC